>NZ_CAMHUS010000014.1:0-37499 GCF_946188375.1 Streptococcus mitis | reverse complement strand
TACCGTCGCGTCCATCTCGTCCGTCACGACCTGCTGCGCCATCACGTCCTGGTAAACCTTGTGCTCCGTCTTGACCACGTTCACCTTGAAGACCTTGAGCACCTTTGTCCCCTTTAGGGCCTTGTGGTCCTGCAACTCCGGCTTCACCTTTTAGACCTTGAGGTCCACGAATGTTACCAATCTTATCCCAAGTTCCGTTTTCTTTCTTATAAACATCACCTGTAGTTGCATCGATATAAGTGTCGCCATCTTTACCATCATCTGCTGTTGGTGCTTTAGGTCCACTTAATAATTCAGCACCATTACGTCCATCTGCTCCGGCTGCACCTGCTGCACCATTGGCACCGTCTGTACCATTTAAAATATCAGCTGAACTAATTGGCTCGTCAACTCCTGGATCATATTTACCATTTCCATTGTTATCGAAGTAAGCTGTAATACGAGTTCCAATTACTTTTGGTTTTTCAGTTGGAGCTGGGGTATCTGGTAATGCTCTTCTTACTCTTCCGCTTCTTTGATTATTCAGTCTTACTGCTGCCTCTGCTAAAGCATTTAAATCAATATTTGGTGTACGTCCATCTTTTCCGTCTTTTACATTAACGGTTACAGGCTCTTCTCCTGGAACTGTAAATGTAATGTCAGTACTACGGCCATCTGCTCCACGAGCAGTTGTAACTTTAGGAGTTGCTCCCTTGTCACCTTTTTCACCTTTAGCACCATCTGCAATTACAACTTCTTTTAATTTCTTATCAGAAGCATCTAATTCGTTGTTTCCATTTTTATCGTAATAGAAGATAACAGTTGTTGTTTTATCTGCTTCATTTCGTTGAGTCGCAACTAATGGACTTGCGCCATCGAAACCATCTCTTACAACAGTACTTGTAACATTACCTCTACCGTCGTTAATCGTGATAGTGTGAGTACCGTCATCTTTATTATCTCTAACGGTTACGGTTGGAGTTACACCGTCACGACCTGCCTGACCTTGGGCTCCAGTCAGACCGCGTTCGCCTTGGTCACCTTTTTCACCTTTAGCACCTTGCGCTCCGGTTAGACCGCGTTCGCCTCGGTCTCCTTTTTCACCTTTAGCACCTTGGGCTCCAGTCAGACCGCGTTCACCTCGGTCTCCTTTTTCACCTTTAGCACCTTGGGCTCCAGTCAGACCACGTTCGCCTCGGTCTCCTTTTTCACCTTGCGCACCTTGAGCTCCAGTTAAACCGCGTTCACCACGGTCTCCTTTTTCACCTTTGGCACCTTGAGCTCCAGTCAGACCGCGTTCGCCTCGGTCTCCTTTTTCACCTTTGGCTCCTTGAGCTCCAGTCAGACCGCGTTCACCTTGGTCCCCTTTTTCACCTTTAGCACCTTGGGCTCCAGTCAGACCGCGTTCGCCTCGGTCCCCTTTTTCACCTTTGGCACCTTGCGCTCCATCTTTAATAGAAATTTTTTGAACAAGTTCGTCTACACCTTCAGTATAAACACCGTTGCCATCGTTATCAAGATAGAAAGTGAGGTTATTTGTATCACCGACTTTATTTTGATCTACACGTGGTTTTACTGTATCGATTAGCTCTTTAGCCACACCAATTTGCATAATACGTGGCTTAGCTTCTTTAATAACTGAATTACTAATTGGCAATCCTAGGATTGTTTCGTTACCCAATTGATGAACTTTATAGGTGATTTGACGTTTTCCTTTTTCACCTTCTCGAACTAATCTAGTTTGACCTTCTGGTAACTTACTAGTTGGAAGATAGACAGTTTGGAAGTCAATGTCTTCTGTAACAGTCTTATTATTAGTACCACCATTTGGATTTGCATCTAAGAGGAGCGGTTTTTCTCTAAAGTAATAGTTAGAGTTGCTGTATGGGTCATTGCTAGTTGCAGAACCTGACTCGCCTTGACCAACGTTAAATGTAACTGGTCTTAAACGAACAGACAAGTCACCATTAGGATTAGCTATAGGTAAACTAAATTTAATAGTTTGATTAGTATTTGTTTCAACTGCAGATGTTAAATTATAGCCTGAATGAGATACAAAGTTTGCACCCTTTCTTATATCTTTAGTTTGATCTCTTAATCTGTTCGTTGAAACAGTTGCACGAGAAGGTTCTCCGAATCCGTTTCCTTTGTCTAAGATAAAGTTGTTATTAACAAACTCACCTGGGCCTGAATAAAAAATTGAAAAATCAATTTTATTTCCAACTCTTGTCGTTGTTACATCATAATGAATTGGGTTTCCACCACGTGAATTTCCATTACCACGGAAAGTATGAGACCCTCTACTAATATCTGCAAATGCAACTGTATTTCCAGAACCTGAGACAATTGGGTTAGCTGGATTGCTAGCCGCTCTAAAACCACTATGCCCTTTATCCAAGTCTTCCTTACGGATAGCTGGATTTTGACGAGCATCAGCAAGACTCAAACCTGGTTTCAAGATTTCATTAGTAGATTCTGGAGCTGCAGTTGTTTCTACTTTAGCAGGTGTGCTAGTTGGCAAAACAGCGCTATCAACAGCTGAACGATCAGTTGTTGCAGCTGGCTTAGCCTCTTCTTTTGATTCAACTGCATCTGCTTTCTTCACTACTGGAGTTTCTGATACTGTTCCTTTATCAGAGTTAGAACGAAGTTCTAGCCCAATAATAGCTGATTGGATAGATGACTCTGCTGCTGATACTTCAGATTCAGTCGCATCTGCTTTCCCAAGCAAGCTTTGACCAGCTTGGATACTTGCTTGCAAGTTAGCAGCACTTGCTTCTGTATATAACTTGCTTTCTAATTTTTTAGCACGCGAAAGAGCTGTTAACAATTTCGACTTGTCAACAGCATCTTGATGACTTGCTTCTTTTTTGTCTTTTGCTTCTTCAACTTTTTCTGCTGGTCTAGTAGCTTCTTCAGTTTTAGCTGGAGTCGTTTCTACTGGGTTAGCAACAGTTGGAGCTGCATAAGTTGTTTCTTTTTTAGGTGTAGAAACTTCTGCTGGTTTAGTAGCTTCATCTACCTTATCAACAGAGACACTATTAGTTGCCTCAGGATGTTGTTCCTCTGCTTGTACTGATTGCGCATTGGCAGCAGTTCCCAAGACTAAGGCTGTCCCGAGCAAGACACTAGCCGCACCAAAGTGATACTTACGAATAGAGTATCGTTGTTGCATGCTATACCAGTCAAATGATTTCTTATGTGTATGTTTCATTTTAAACTCCTAGATAGTATTTTATAGTTTACAATTTACAACTATTTGAGGCATTAATCAATATTATCTATGAAATTAATATATCTGATTTTTGTACCATGGAGCCATATTTTTTTTTTTTTTTTTGAATTTAATGTACATATTTTTAATTCTTGTTTTTTTGTACAACAGAATCATAATTATGATACAATATAATTTAGGAGGAAATTACCTACATGCGAAACCTTTTATCCACAAAAGATCAAAGACAATTACGCTTAATGGAAATCTTAATTCAGAATCGTAATTGGATAAGATTACATGCACTTGCCGAAAAATTAGGATGTACAGAACGAATCCTAAAAAATGATTTAAATGAATTACGAACAGCTTTCCCAAATATTGACATCCAATCCTCCGTTAACGGAATTATGATTGATTTAGATGTTAACACTAGTGTGGAAGACGTTTATCAATATTTTCTAGCTCATTCCCAATCTTTTCAATTACTAGAATATATGTTTTTCAATGAGGGCCTGCCTATTTATCGAACGATAGAAAATCTTCACTCAAGTAGTGCTAATCTCTATCGATTAGGTCGAAATATTACAAAAAATCTATCATCTCAATTCCAAATTGAATTATCTTTTACTCCAACTGAGATACATGGGAATGAAACTGATATTCGCTATTTTTATGCTCAATATTTTTCTGAGCGCTATTATTTCCTAGACTGGCCTTTTCCCGACCTTCCTGAAGAGGACTTAACAGAATTTGCTGATTTCTTCTATAAAATCACCAATTATCCAATGCACTTTTCAATTTATAGAATGTATAAATTGATGATAGCTATCAGTATTTACCGCATAAAAAATGGTCATTTCATCGACTTACCCAATCATTTTAACGAAGAATACTATCCTCTTTTGATGAATATTCCAAATTTTGAGGAGATACTTATCCATTTCTCTGAAAAATTAGGACTGGAAATCACTCCAGATATCATTGCCCAAATTTTTATTTCCTTTATTCAAAACAATCTTTTCCTAGATCCTCAAGAATTCTTCAACTCTTTAGAAGAAAACAGTGAAGCAAGATACTCTTACCAATTACTTAGTCAAATATTAGAACGTCTTGCAAAACAATATAAGATTACTTTTACCAACCGCGATGAGCTTATTTGGCATCTACACAACACGGCTTTCTTTGAAAGGCAGGAAATCTTTTCTACCCCAATCTTATTTGAACAAAAAGCATTGACGATTAAAAAATTCGAAGTTTACTTCCCAGACTTTATGGGAAGTACGCGTCAAGAACTGGCTCAATATCGTCAGGCAATTGGACAGCATGACCATCCTGAACAGTTGGAACATTTGATGTACACCATCTTAACCCATGCTGAAAACCTCTCTACTCAGTTGTTAGAAAATCGACCACCTATCAAGGTTTTGATTATCAGTAACTTTGACCATGCCATATCCCTTACCTTTGTTGATATGCTTTCCTATTACTGTAATAATCGCTTTACCTTCGATATTTGGGATGAATTGCAAACAAGTCCTGAGATTTTAAATCAGACAGATTGCGACATCATCGTGTCTAATTTCTATATTCCAGGCATCACCAAGAAGTTTATTTGTCGAAACCATCTGTCAATCATGGATTTGGTTAATCATCTTAATACTCTATCAAATGAGATTCATCTGTCCAATACTTTATAATCTATCAAAAAAGTCAGCATGGTTTTGCTGACTTTTTCTTTTATCTGATTTCTATACTTCCTTAACAAAAACCAATTCCTGCTGCTGTGACAAGTCTTCTCGGTACTCAAATCCTGCAAAGCTTAAGCGACGAGCCTCCTCCACAGTTTGTACTTGATTTTCTATTAGAGATGTTAGGAAGGCACCACGCGCTTTCTTGGAAATGGTTGAGTGAATCTTCAGCTGACCACCTCTATCCTCCATGAATTTGAAGGTCACCATTTTTTCTCTGATTTCCTTAGAAAACACAGTCTCAAACTCGGACGACAAGAGAGAAAAAATCATTTCTTCCTGCTTCACAGCTTCATCATAGGCTGCCTTCCAATGGCTCTTCAAAGTCTTACCAGCGACTTTTAACTTCATCAAAAAGTCCAAACGGTGAGGGGCCATAGGTGACAAGGCTGGAACAACACCGTACAAGGCCGAGGTAATGAAGACATGATTTTCAAGATAGGCTTGTTCTGCCTCGTCCAGTTTGTCTCGCTTGATATGACGGTACATAAGCCCATCAAAAAGTTTCAAGGCTGGATAGTGTTGAGCAGTTTGTTTTTTTAAAGTTTGGATATTTTGAAATTCTGTCGCAGCTTTCTCGGCTGAAACTTTGTAAAAACTCTCCAATTGACTAGCAGAATAGAAAGCCAAGGCATCCAGCACAGCTTGACTTTCTGGTCTTAAAGTATTTGCCTCGATACTCGGCAAGTCTGTGTTCATTTCTTTTGCTGTTGGGATTAAAATTTTCATATTAATAGTGTAGCATATTTTTTAGCCACTACCAAGAAATTCATCTAAAAAACCTCGGTTTGACCGAGGTTTCTCTGGTTATTTTGGCCATCCTAACCAGACAGCCACGAGAACAAGGGCTATGCCAGCTAAACTTGTTAAGATAGATAAGAATTTATCTTTTTTCTCCTTGAACTGAGAAAAACCTATCTTCAAAGCGAGCAGTCCGAGTAGCATTGAAGCAAGCATCACATAAAAACCCATTTCTTTGTCCTCTATTAGGCTTAATTTACCTTATTATAACATATACTTCTTAAATAAAGCTTTTTTATACTCAATGAAAATCAAAGAGCAAACTAGGAAACTAGCCGCAGGCTGTACTTGAGTACGGCAAGGCGACGTTGACGTGGTTTGAAGAGATTTTCGAAGAGTATTACTGTACTTTAAAGGTCTTGAGATAGTTGTCTTTTCCTACTTGACCTTCGAAGGCTTTCCCATTTTCTAGGTAAGGAAGGTCATCAGATACAGAGGCCTTGACCTTGTATATCTTGCCATCAACTTTAAAGAAGTAGACAGTGTCGCCCTTGATAACAGCTGATTTGAGGTCTGCTACCACACCCTTGATGCTTTCTGTTGTTGCATTGTCAATTTCAAGGTCATTTTTATTGGCATATTTGCTGAGCAGCTCTTCTACTGTCGTGGCTACGATAACATTTTGGTACTCGACTGCATCTACCAGAGCATACTCTTTGACCAATCCAGCATTATCCTTCAATCCCATAATATACAGAGGTTTATCATTGAGGTTGATGAGGATTGGGAAGGTTGCCTTGTAGGATTTCTCCTGAACAGCACCTTCTGCCGATTCACGAGCTGATTCTTCGGTCGCAGAAGCCAAGCTGTACTTGGTGATTTCTCCTGTTCGCATGTTTTCAAGGATGAAACCAAGATTACTTTCATCCGCATTGGCCGACGTCACACCTGTGTAGAGATAAATGTCATTGCCGATAGACAAGTAATTATATCCCTTGGTAGTCTGGGTCACATTTTTCTTGGAAATCATGGCATTCCAGAAACCGTCCTTGTACTTGCCGTTATAGTTGATTTGCTCGATGGTTTCCTCAGCTGGATAAACCCTGTCCACCCATTCTGGAACATCTGCTAAGCTGTATTCCTTGGTTTCTCCATTTGTAGCATCCAAGATAATGACTGAAACAGGACGAGGAACTGCAAGCCCAAACTGCTTTTGGTAAACTGTAGCCACATAGAAAGGATTGCCCTCATCGTCCACCTCGAAAGATGGAGTTTTGAAAATTTTGGTTGGGTACTTCAAGCGCAGGTGACGTTTAACATCTCGGTTAAAATATTCCGAATCCGAATACTTGATGGGTGTCTTCAAGTCCACCAAGTTGGCATTTCCAGTTACCATGTCCACCTTGATATACTCGCCGATTCCCTTGGCCTGATTATTAAACCATTTGATAGGGTCTGCGTATTCTAGCGGTGTCACCCGATAGGGCTTCCCATCAATCGTTAGTTGAGTATAGGTGTCTGCCGCCACGTATTGCGACACCTTATCCGTTAGGGAACCCAAGTAGCGGTCACCAATTTTTTCAGCAGTACTTCTATCTAAAATAGGAACCTTACTGGTATCAGTCTTGGGAAATTCTGTGAAGTCTTTTTCCGTAACCGTGACTACATTGGCATAATTTTTAGCCTGAAAAATGCTGGAAGTCACCAAGGAAACCAAGGCTGCTAAGAGAAGAATTCCTCCAATAGAAGCTAAAAGGATTTTCCCTAACCGATTGATTTTGACATCCTCTAGATTTAAGGCAGCTTCCGCTTTGCCATGACGCACATGGACTGTTTTGACCAGATTGATTCCCCTGCCAAAGCCAAATAAGACTGCTACAAGCAGCAAATGCCCACAGAGGAAAAAGAGAAATTCCCAGCTGGTCAGGTTAAGAGGCGGTAAAAAGATATACCAGGTCGTTGCGATAAAAATAAGTTCAAAGACTATTCGTTTCATTTGCTTTCCTCCTAAATGATTCGTCCTTCCAAGTGATCCAGTTCATGCTGGCAAATCTGAGCCGGGAAGCCTGTCAAAGTAATGGTCTGTTCCTGCCACTTGCTGTCACAATAGGCAACCCTTATGATTTCATAACGCTTAGTAGGTCTCACACCTGTCAAGGACAAACAACCTTCCTCTGTCTCATAAACTCCTTCAGAGGACAGGAGCACTGGGTTAAACATGACCACAGGAACCAAGCCAAGATTAAAGATAATCACGCGCTTCTGCACCCCAATCATATTGGCAGCCAGACCGACACAAGTCTCACGATTTGCTAAAAGCGTATCCTGCAAATCTCTAGCAAGATAAAGGTCTTCCTGACTTGCCGGCTGAGACACCTGAGATAAAAACAAAATATCCTTTACAATTTTCTTCTCCACTTCCTCACACTCCACTTACTTTTTACTATATTATAGCAATTATAGCACAAAAGCCGATAACTGCAAGCCCTTTCCCTAAACTGTAGCAAAAAGCCATCCGAAGATGACTTTTTTTCTATTTGTAAATTCTTAATCTTTTTTAACTTTAAACAATAGGACGCCAGATAGGGCTGATAAGAATCCGACTACTAGCAAAATAGAATCATGACTAGCTGTCTCTGGTAGTTTACCAGCTTCCTTTGTTTCCCTTATTATTGGAGTTTCTGGGTGCTTTGGCTCCTCAGGCGCTGGACTTGCTGGAGTCTTTGGTTGCTCAGCAGTCGGAACTTCAGGTTGCTTGGGTTCCTTAGGGGATGGTTTTTCGGGAACCTTAGGTTGAGCAACAGCTGGAACTTCGGGGCGCTTTGGCTCCGCAGGTACTGGACTTGCTGGAGTTTTTGGTTGCTCAACAGTCGGCACTCCCGGCTGTTTAGGGTCCTCAGGTGTTGGTTTTTCAGGATTCTTAGGTTGATCTACCGTCGGTACTTCTGGGTGCTTTGGCTCCTCAGGGGTTGGAGCTTCTGGCGTCTTGGGTTGATCACCTCTTGGTGGTTCTGGCTCAGTAGCTTTCACAGGTAGATAATTGATTATTGTGTCTTTTGTAAAATCTTCTGGTACTTCAGGTAATAAGTAACCCAATTCTGGATGCGAAGAATCCTTCAACACCAAATCAGTAGCTGATGTCACAGCCTTATAACCTTTAAGATAAGGGATTGTTCCTAAACCTGGATTGCTAGCAAGACCTGCTTTAGCAGGATTACCATCTTGGTCATTGGGATATTGAATCAAAGCCAGATTCTCATTTGCAGTTGGAGAAATGGCTATCCATTTTCCTAATTGTTTGTAGTAAACAGTTTCCCTAATTACAGGATCTGTTACTGCCACTGTTTTCTCTGCAACTGCTTCTTTATCTGCCACCAAGCCTTTTAGCAGTGGTGTCGCTACTTTAGATAGATTTGGTTGATCACTCGTCCAATCACGATAATAAAGGTCTCCTCTTACAAAATCAACCTTGGCAACGCGTTTGAAATCAACTTGATCATTTCGATCTGCAACAACCTTATCATGTGTCACAAAATCTAGATAGGAAATGTTACGATCAATAGATTTTTTATTGACGATTTTAGAAACACTGGCAGGCCATAAAGGTGAATCTTGAACATCCTCATCAACTTTTTTATGAGCAGTTGGAATTCTATCTTCAGGATAAATAAATTCTAGGCGAGGGGTTAAAGCAACCTTAAATATTTGATCAGTCTTACTATCTTGGTCAAAATATTGTAAACCTCGATCATAATCACTTGATACAAGATCGTATCCTTGTCGCTTGTAGTCACTAATCGTTTTTAGTGTACTGTATTCAATAGGATAACCAGATTCCCCAGTAACTGTATCTTCCTTCAGTAGCTTGTTTTCACTGATATCCACATAGCTAATCTTGGCCGTTTGATTTTTAATATGCTCCTGTTTTATTTTCCAGTTAGAATAGGAAATTTCCTTAGTAACAAGATTAACAGTCGCATAGCGTTCAAAGGAAATTCTTTGTTTTTTCTCAACAAAAGCTTCTTTACCATTATTCTTATATTTATATTTAATGATTCTTTGAATCGTTCTCTCTAAAGGCCGTTCTTGATTGGTTCTGATCTTTTCAGCATCTGCAGGCCACTTAGGACTATCGACAACACCAGCTTCCACCTCTTCATTTGACTTAGGATTAGTCTGGTTTTGTAAGCTAATCACTTCATGTTTTGGAGTTAATTTAATAGTATACGTTTGCGGAGTCTTATCATCTTGAAACAGCTTCTTCGATTCATCCGTTTTCAAATAGCCATCTTCAACCAATACATAGCCATTCCTTTTGAACTCACTAATTTTCTTTCTCGTATCGTAGTGAAGATCCTCTCCCACCTTACCAGTACGCTCATCTGAAAAAAGTTTTTTCCCTGTTGATTCATCAATATAATTAAATTCAACACGAGATTCCTTTTCAGTCACTTTAGGAGTATCTAAATGTTTTTCTTCAAAATATTGCTCTTCTGAAACAGTAGCTTCTTTTTCTGAACCCCCGACAGACTTATCCTTGTCTATGTTTTCGCTAGAAGGTTTGTCTGTTTCTAAGATATGACTAACTGCGAGCGTTTCATCTGCAGATACACTTCCAACAGAGCCAATTAAAAACCCTAAACCACAAGCAACAACAACTGAAGCAACACCAAAACTCAATTTACGGATAGAGTAAATACATTTTTTATTTCCCATGATTTCCCCCTAAGTTATTATTTACTATTCTTATACCTAATATTTTAGTAAGCGGCATTACTTTTAACATCTCTTTTTTTAAGTTTTTTCTGTTCTTTTTAAAGGTATTATAAAAAGCCATCCGAAGATGACTTTTGTTATATCGCATTCTTGTCAAAGCCGAGTTTACGTTGGATAAATTTAACGATTTCGACGATGATAATCATTGAGAAGCTTCCGCCTATAACGATTCCCCATTGTGACAAGTCTAGTTTGGTTACGTGGAAGATACCTTCAAGCGGTTCTACGACGATTGTTGCCATGAGAAGGATGAAGGATACCAAGATGGACCAGTTGAAGGTCTTAGACTTGAATGGGCCAACTGTCAAGATAGATTGGTAAACAGACTTGACATTGTAGGCATGGAAGAGCTGAATCAAACCAAGGGTTGCAAAAGCCATAGTAAGGGCATCCGCATGAATGGCATGATTATCACCCACATGTACTGGGTAAGCAATCGCAAGACCATAAACACTCATAACAATAGCTGCTTGGAGTACACCTTGATAGATAATAGAACTCAAAACACCACCTGAGAAGAAGCTTGCCTTGCGTCCACGTGGTTTATGGTTCATGACACCAGGCTCGGCAGGTTCAACACCAAGAGCGATAGCTGGGAAGGTATCTGTTACCAAGTTAATCCACAAGAGATGAACTGGCTGCAAGACGTCCCAACCAAACAAGGTTGATAGGAAGATGGTCAATACTTCAGCAGTATTAGCAGAAAGCAAATACTGAATAGTCTTTTGAATGTTTGAGAAGACCTTACGTCCTTCTTCAACTGCGACGATGATGGTCGCAAAGTTATCATCTGCAAGAATCATGTCAGATGCCCCCTTAGAAACCTCTGTACCAGTGATTCCCATACCGATACCGATGTCTGCTGTTTTCAAAGCTGGCGCATCATTGACACCATCACCTGTCATAGCAACGACTTTACCTTGTTTTTGCCAAGCCTTGACGATACGAACCTTGTGTTCTGGAGACACACGGGCATAAACAGAGTATTGACCAACTACTTTTTCAAAGTCTTCATCTGACAGTTCGTTGAGCTCAGCACCAGTTAAAACGTGACCTTCTGTATCGTTTGCATCAATGATTCCCAAACGTTTGGCAATAGCTTCTGCAGTGTCTTGGTGATCACCCGTAATCATGATTGGACGAATTCCCGCTTCCTTAGCCACACGAACAGCCTCAGCTGCCTCAGGACGTTCAGGGTCAATCATCCCAATCAAACCAGTAAAGATTAAATCATTTTCAAGCTCTTCAGAAGTGAGGTTTTCTGGAATGCTGTCAATAATCTTATAAGCACCAGCAAGGACACGCAAGGCTTGGTGAGCCATTTCAGAATTGTTTGTATGAATGAGGTTTGTAACTTTCTCATCAATCGGAGCAATATCCCCAGCCTTATCACGAAGAACACAACGTTTTAAGAGTTGGTCTGGCGCACCCTTGACTGCTACAAGGAATTTACCATCTGGCAATGGGTGAACCGTTGACATGAGCTTACGGTCAGAGTCAAATGGCAATTCAGCTACACGAGGATATTTGTCTAAAAATCCTTTGACATCGTAACCCTTATCCAAGGCATACTGGATAAAGGCTGTTTCGGTTGGATCACCAATCAGGTTGCCTTCCACATCTATTTTAGTATCATTGGCCAAGACAACTGAACGAAGAAGGGGCATTTCAAGCCCTAGTTCAATATCATCAGCTGAGTCATGTAGGATTGCATCGTAGAAGACTTTTTCGACGGTCATCTTGTTCATGGTCAGCGTACCAGTCTTATCAGAAGCGATGATTTCAGTTGAACCAAGGGTTTCTACTGCTGGCAACTTACGAACAATAGAGTTTCGTTTGGCTAAAACTTGCGTACCAAGGGCAAGAACGATGGTCACGATAGCAGGAAGTCCTTCTGGGATGGCTGCAACAGCAAGCGCAACAGAGGTCATCAACTCACCAAGTGGATTTTTCCCTTGAATGAAGACACCCACTACAAAAGTAACAAGAGCAATAACCAAGATAGCATAGGTCAAGACCTTAGAAAGATTGTTCAAGTTTTGTTTGAGGGGTGTATCCGTCTCATCAGCGTCTTGAAGCATGCCTGCGATATGACCGACTTCTGTGTACATACCTGTATTAACAACAACACCCATTCCACGACCATAGGTCACGTTTGAGTTTTGGAAGGCCATATTGACACGGTCACCAATACCAGCATCTGCAGCAAGCTCGACTGTCAAGTCTTTTTCGACTGGCACAGACTCGCCTGTCAAGGCAGCTTCTTCGATTTTAAGAGAATTGGCTTCTAGCAAACGTAGGTCTGCTGGCACCACGTCACCTGCTTCAAGAGAAACGATATCTCCAGGGACCAATTCTTTAGAGTCAATCTCCGCCATATGCCCATCACGAAGGACACGTGCAGCTGGACTTGACATGGATTTGAGGGCTTCGATAGCTTCTTCTGCTTTTCCTTCTTGATAAACACCGAAGGCAGCATTGATGATAACCACGGCTAGGATAATGATGGCATCTGCAATATCTTCTCCACCAGAAGTCACGACTGACAAGATAGCTGCCGCAACTAGGATGATAATCATCAAATCCTTAAACTGTTCGATGAATTTGACCAGGATTGATCGTTTCTCACCCTCTTCGAGTTCATTGTGGCCAAATTCGGCAAGGCGTTTTTCTGCCTCGCTTGATGACAAACCTTGCTCGGTCGCATCCACAGCCTTCAAGACCTCTTCAGGACTTTGAGTGTAAAACGCTTGGCGTTTTTGTTCTTTTGACATGTGTCTCCTCCTTGACATTGTGTGCTAAACAGACTCTCTTTTCCTCATCGTATCTTTTCACGACAAACAAAAAGAGACCTGTTAATCATAACAAGTCTCGCTGTTTAAGATAGGGCCGGAAAACATACTTTTCAGTATAAAATTCGGAATGACGACACTATCACAGGTTTCTGCCAGCTACTCCCTTGAGTAGTACTATTATACCAAATTTTGAAAAATTTTCAAAGAGTAAAAAATGCCTTATTTGAATTTTCCCTTGAAAACCAGTATAATGGTAGAATGCTATGTGACTAGAAAGGAAGTTGAATGAAGCAATCTATTTCAAATCTCAAGTTAGCTGAGCGTGGGGCCATTATCAGTATTTCAACCTATTTGATCTTGTCTGCAGCCAAATTAGCAACTGGTCATCTTCTTCATTCATCCAGTTTGGTAGCCGATGGTTTTAACAACGTATCGGATATCATTGGAAATGTGGCCCTCTTGATTGGGATTCGAATGGCACGCCAGCCTGCTGACCGAGACCACCGTTTTGGTCACTGGAAGATTGAGGATTTGGCTAGCTTGGTCACTTCTATCATCATGTTCTATGTTGGCTTTGATGTGCTGAGGGATACCATTCAAAAAATTCTCAGTCATGAAGAAACGGTCATCGATCCTCTTGGTGCAACCCTAGGAATCATTTCTGCATCGATAATGTTTCTGGTCTATCTCTACAATACTCGCCTCAGTAAGAAATCTAACTCCAAGGCGCTGAAGGCAGCTGCTAAGGACAATCTTTCTGATGCTGTTACCTCACTTGGTACTACCATTGCCATCCTAGCTAGCAGTTTCAATTATCCCATTGTGGATAAACTGGTTGCCATTATCATCACTTTCTTTATCTTGAAAACTGCCTATGATATCTTTATCGAGTCTTCCTTTAGTCTTTCAGATGGTTTTGACGACCGTCTGCTTGAGGACTATCAAAAGGCCATCATGGAAATTCCAAAAATCAGCAAGGTTAAGTCTCAAAGAGGGCGTACCTACGGTAGCAACATTTACCTTGATATTACGCTAGAAATGAATCCTGACTTGTCTGTTTTTGAGAGTCATGAAATTGCGGATCAGGTCGAGTCTATGCTGGAGGAACGTTTTGGAGTCTTTGATACCGATGTCCATATCGAGCCAGCACCTATCCCTGAAGATGAAATTTTAGACAATGTCTATAAAAAATTGCTTATGCGCGAACAATTGATTGATCAGGGAAATCAACTGGAAGAACTCTTGGCTGACGATTTTGTCTATATTCGCCAAGATGGAGAGCAGATGGATAAAGAGGCCTATAAAGCCGAAAAAGACTTGAATTCAGCTATCAAGGACATCCAGATCACTTCCATCAGTCAGAAAACAAAACTCATCAGCTATGAATTGGACGGAATTGTCCATACCAGTATCTGGCGTCGCCACGAAACTTGGCAAAATATCTTCCACCAGGAAACCAAAAAAGAATAGAGAAATCCTGTCATGAGACGGGATTTTTCTATTCTTCTAGCTATCAAATTCACTTAGATACTCATAGCGTTCGTATTTTTCAAGGAGTGCTTCGTTCTTCTCATCCAATTCTTTTTGAAGAGTCGCTAGCTTACCAAAATCAGAGCCGTTAGCCTGCATTTCCTCTTCAATAGCAGCGATACGATTTTCCAAGGCTTCAATATCGCCTTCAATGCTTGCCCACTCCTGCTTTTCTTGGTAGGTCATGCGTTTCTTGTCTTCACGGACCTTGATCACTTTCTCCTTTTCGGCCTTTTGCACTTGATTGGCCATCTCTGTTTCAAAGGCTTTTTCATCAAGATAATCGGTATAATGACCAAAGAAAGGACGAATCTTGCCATCCTCAAAAGCGAGAATCTTAGTCGCTACCTTATCCAAGAAATAGCGGTCGTGACTAACAGTCAAAACTGGACCAGCAAAGCCTTGCAAGAAATTCTCCAAAACGGTTAAGGTCGCAATATCTAGGTCATTTGTCGGTTCGTCCAAGAGAAGAACATTTGGTTTTTCCAAGAGCAGTTTGAGGAGATAAAGACGCTTTTTCTCTCCACCTGACAATTTCTCAATCAAGGTTCCATGCGTTGAACGTGGGAAAAGAAACTGCTCCAGCAGCTCTGCAATGGAAGTCGTAGTACCACCGCTGGTCTTGACCTCTTCTGCCACTTCCTGCAAGTAATTGATCACTCTCTTGCTTTCATCCAAGCCCTCAATTTGTTGAGAAAAATAGGCGATGCGAACTGTTTCCCCAATCACAACTTGTCCTGCTGTCGGCTCAAGACTGCCTGCAATCAGATTAAGCAGGGTTGATTTTCCCACACCGTTGTCCCCAACGATTCCAATACGATCTTTGGCCTGCACCAAGAGATTAAAATCTTGCAAAATAGGCTTATTTTCATAGGTAAAGGAAACATCCTGAAACTCGATGACTTTTTTACCGATCCGACTGGTTTCAAAGTTCATGATCAAGTCTGTCTCAGCAGCACCACCTGAAACTTCTTTCTTCAAGTCATGGAAACGATTGATACGAGCCTGTTGCTTGGTTGCACGCGCCTGCGGTTGTCTGCGCATCCAGGCCAATTCTTGCTTATAAAGTTGTTCCTTTTTGTGAAAAAGAGCCGCATCGCGCTCGTCCTGTTCCGCCTTTAAGCGAACATAGTCCTGATAATTTCCCTGGTACTCGGTCAAACCTGCGCGATCCAACTCGAAAATACGTGTTGACAAAGCGTCTAGGAAATAACGATCGTGGGTGATAAAAAGGACGGTCTTCTTGGAATTTTTTAAAAAGAGGGTCAGCCACTCAATAGTCGCAATGTCCAGATGGTTGGTCGGCTCATCCAAAAGCAAAAGGTCGTGATTACCAAGTAAGACTTGTGCCAACTGAACCCGTCTTCTCAGACCACCTGACAATTCCCCAACAGGAGTAGATAAGTCCTGAATCCCAAGCTTGCAGAGAACAGTCTTAACCTGACTCTCAATTTCCCAAGCTTGAAGAGAATCCATCTCAGCCATGACCCGTTCCAAACGAGCCTGCTTGTCCTCACTGTAGTTGAGCATAATCAACTCATATTCACGAATGAGCTGGATTTCCTTGAGGTCGCTGGAGAGGACCGTATCCAAAACCGTCTTGCTATCATCAAAATCAGGGTCCTGAGTCAAGTAACCAATCTGGTAATCATTCTTAGCCGAAAAGGGACTGACATCCCCATCAAAGCCAGAAACACCAGATAGAACATCTAAAAGGGTGGTCTTGCCAGTCCCATTAACACCGATTAGACCGATTCTGTCTAGGTCATGGATAATAAAGGAAATATCCTTAAAAACGGTCTTGTCACCGACGGATTTACTTAGTTTTTCAACGATAAAATCACTCATTTTTTCTCCCTCAGATAAGCATGGATGGCTTGACGGTCATTTTCCAATTCTCCATCGACAATGGCATATTCAATCTCTGTTAAAATCTCTCCCAAGTCTGGGCCCGGCTGATAACCATATTCTTTGATTAAAATGCCACCGTTAATCTGAATTTCTTTCTTATCATGAATGGTCAAGCTCTGGTAGGTTTCAGTGATGGCTTGTGGGTTGACTTCTTTTCCTTGGGCCTGACGAAGATTTTCAGACTGTAAAAGTAAATCCAAGTCAAAGCGATAACAATCGCGCTTGCTCAATTCTCCCTTTTCACGCAAGGCCAAAATAGTCAGCAAATCCTGAACTTGCTTGGCAAATTGACGTGAGGTCTTCCAAGCCTTCAAAAATGGCTGCGCATTTTCAATCTCCAAAGCCCACAGTAGAGCTGCCCAGGCTTGTTCAGAGGATTCAAAAGTAAAATCAGTCTCTAAATCAAACAGTCTATTAAGCTCGTCCTGGCTAGATGCCATATCAGGGAGATAGTCATAAGCTTGACTCTCAATCATGGAAGCCAAACCCCTTCTCCAAAATGGAGCCAGCAAGAGTTTATCAAACTCAACGAAGGTACGCTCCACAGAAATTTTCTCCAAAAGTGGCGTCAAAATTTTCATAGCTTTAAATGTTTCTGACTCAAGTTCGAAGCCAAGACTAGCCTGAAAACGAAAACCACGCATAATCCGCAAAGCATCTTCGTTGAAACGCTCACTAGCCACTCCAACTGCTCGTAAGACTTGCTTTTCCAAATCTTCTAAACCATGGAACAAGTCAATGATTTCTCCTGTCTCGTCCAAAGCAAAGGCATTGACTGTAAAATCACGGCGCTTGAGGTCTTCTTCTAGCGAGCGCACAAAGGAGACCGCACTGGGTCTGCGATAGTCCACATAGACATCCTCTGTCCGAAAGGTGGTTACCTCATACTCCTCATCCCCATCTAAAACTAAGACGGTTCCATGCTCGATTCCGATATCGGCTGTTCGCGGAAAAATCTGCTTGGTTTCTTCTGGATAAGAAGACGTCGCAATATCCACATCATGAATGGGACGATTGAGGAGGGCATCTCGAACAGAGCCCCCAACAAAATAGGCCTCAAAACCTGCTTCTTTAATTTTTTCTAATACTGGTAAAGCCTTCTGAAATTCAGAAGGCATTTGCGTTAATCTCATAATAAGTGTTCTAATCCATAGACAAGCTCATGACGCTTGACAACTTCTTTAATTCCCAAATTCACCCCTGTCATGAAGGAGCTGCGATCATAGGAGTCATGACGGAGTGTCAATCCTTCTCCCTGATTGCCAAAGATGACTTCCTGATGGGCTACTAAGCCTGGCAAACGTACTGAGTGGATCCGCATGCCATCAAAGTCAGCACCACGAGCACCTGCAATCAATTCTTCTTCATCAGGCGCACCTTGCTGGGTAGACTCTCGAACTTCTGCCATTAACTCAGCTGTTTTAATAGCTGTTCCACTCGGAGCATCCTTTTTCTTGTCATGATGGAGCTCGATAATCTCCACATTTGGGAAATATTTAGCAGCCTGCCTTGCAAATTGCATGAGTAAAACAGCACCCAAGGCAAAGTTAGGAGCGATCAAGCCACCCAAATCTTGAGCACGAGAAAATGCTTTTAGCTCTGCAATTTCTTCACTCGTGAAACCTGTTGTCCCAACCACTGGAGCAAAGCCATTTTCAAGAGCAAAGCGTGTATTTTCATAGGCAACAGCTGGTGTAGTAAAGTCTACCCAGACATCTGCTTCAAAACCGACCAAATCAGCCTTATCCTTGAAAACAGGAATACCCTGCCATTCTGATTCAGACTCAAAGGGATCCAAAACTGCTACCAAGTCCAAGTCTGGATCAGCCAAGACCATCTGACAAGCAGCCTGGCCCATCTTTCCCTTAAAACCAGCAATAATTACTCGAATACTCATCTCTACTCCTGACTAAGATACAAAGGACGATAGCTGCCCTTGAAAAATAGGGAATGACGCTGACTTTCCATGAAAGGCAAGACAGGCATCTTTTTTCAAGAGGCAGGTAGTCCGTGTTCAATTTCTAAGATACAAAGCCTGTAAGAACACAGAGTGAAAATAGGAGTTCTAATCAAGGAGTGTCTCCTCCCTCCTTGGAAGAACTATCTTTTTCACAGAGGGTTCCAGGCGTGTTCAATTATCAAGATACAAAGGGCCTTAGCTGCCCGTGAAAAATAGGGGATGGCGCTGACTTTCCACAAAAGGCAAGACAGACATCTTTTTTCAAGAGGCAGGTAGTCCGTGTTCAATTTCTAAGATACAAGCCTTCTTAACTAGTCTAGAAGTGCTAACTAAATCACTGGAATATAACCCAGAGCAATACTTCCTGCTCCTAGGTGTGTTCCAATGACACTACCAAATGTAGCAAGTGAAATATCCGTACCCACTTCAGAATCTAGCAAGTGCTGACGCAATTCTTCAGCCTTTTCAGGAGCATTCCCGTGAATGACAATGATACGGTATTGGCCTGAAGCTGTTGCTTCCTTGATAATCTCAATTAAACGCTTGGTTGCTTTCTTTTCAGTACGAACTTTTTCGTACACTTCAATCACACCTTGGTCATTAAAATAAAGAATCGGCTTAATGCTTAGCAGATTGCCCAAAATCGCAGCTCCATTTGAAAGGCGTCCCCCTTTAACCAAGTGGTCCAAGTCATCCACCATGATGAAAGCAGATGTATGACTAATCTGAATAGCTAGCTTATCCTGAATGATAGCAAAATCATCGCCCTGGTCTCGCCAGTTAAAGACACTTTCAACCATGATACCCAAAGGAGCACTTGTAATCAAAGTGTCTGGGAAGGCAATGGTTAAGCCCTCATAGTCATCGACCATGTACTGGATATTTTGGTAAAAACCTGAAATTCCAGAAGATAGGAAAAGCCCCAAAGCATGTGTATAACCTTGTTCTTTGAGCGAAGTTAGAATCTCATCTAACTTGGCAATACTTGGTTGACTGGTCTTAGGCAATTCAGAAGCCTGAGCCATTTTTTGGTAAAATTCCTCAGCAGTCAGATTAATACCTTCGACATACTCCTCACCATCAATATTGACAGGAATATCCAAGACATATAAATCTTCTCTTTGCAAGGTATCTGCACTGAGATAGGCAGAGGAATCTGTGATAACAGCTAATTTCATATTAGAACTCCAAATTGATTCCTGGTAAGTCTAATGCAATTTCAGTTACTTCGTAAGTCAAACGGTTGAGCATGTTCAAACATGGACGAGCCAAGGTTTCCACTTCTTCTTGGTTCAATTCACTTGGTTCGTTAACAATACGACCATCGATATGATTCACCTGTGAAATGGTTCCACTAATGACAAATTTATCAAATACAATCATAAAACTCAAGACAACAATCAAGGAAGTCACTTGATTTTCTTGGTCATGTTGAATTAATTGGAAGTTCACATCCACCTTAGTTTCAGGAGCTCCATTTTCATTTTCCCATTCAAAATTACGCGCATCAAAATGATACTGACTAACAAATTCTTGTTCACGTTTAAGATTCATGTCTTTCTCCCTTGGCTACAATATTATAAGCTATTGTACCATAATTTTTTATTTTCATCTAGTTTTCTAGGATTTAGTCAATCCCGATTTCAGCTCGAACTACGTCTGCGATGGTATCAACATAGTAGTCTACTTCTTCTGTTGTAGGCGCTTCTGCCATGACACGCAAAAGAGGCTCTGTTCCACTTGGGCGAACAAGAATACGACCATTCCCCGCCATTTCTTCTTCCATCTTTTCGATGATAGCCTTGATAGCTGGCACTTCCATAGCCTTTTCCTTCATGGCATTTTCCACTCGGATATTGACTAATTTTTGTGGATAAATGGTTACTTCTGCTGCCAAGTCTGACAAGCTCTTACCAGTTTCCTTCATGATTTTGGTCAATTGAACAGCAGATAATTGGCCATCACCTGTTGTATTGTAGTCCATCAAGATAACGTGCCCAGACTGTTCACCACCAAGGTTGTAGCCTGATTTTCTCATTTCTTCAACAACGTAACGATCGCCAACTGCAGTAACTTCCTTGTTAATGCCTTCGCGGTCCAAGGCCTTGTGGAAACCAAGGTTGGACATAACGGTTGTCACGATTGTATTTTGGGCCAATTGTCCTTTTTCAGAAAGATATTTCCCGATGATGTACATAATCTTGTCACCATCAACGATATCACCATTCTCATCAACAGCAATCAAGCGGTCACTGTCTCCGTCAAAAGCCAAACCAATAGCTGAGCCGCTTTCTTTGACCACTTCTTGAAGGGTTTCTGGGTGGGTTGAACCAACATTAAGGTTGATGTTAAGACCATCTGGTGTTTCCCCAATAACAGTTAATTGAGCACCAAGATCTGCAAAGATTTGACGGGCACTTGTAGAAGCTGCACCATTAGCCGTATCCAAGGCAACCTTCATTCCTTCAAGAGGAGTTCCAGTTGAAACAAGATATCCTTCATACTTACGCAAACCTTCTGGATAATCTACCAAGGTTCCCAAGCCTTCAGCACTTGGACGAGGAAGAGTGTCTTCCGCAGCATCTAGCAAGGCTTCAATTTCTGCTTCTTTTTCATCATCTAGTTTGAAACCATCACCACCAAAGAACTTAATCCCATTATCAAGGGCTGGGTTGTGGCTAGCAGAAATCATGACACCGGCACTTGCTCCTTCAGTTTTGACCAAGTAAGCTACTGCTGGTGTTGCAAGGACACCAAGTTTGTAGACGTGAATCCCTACAGAGAGGAGACCTGCCACCAAGGCAGATTCTAACATTTCCCCAGAAATACGTGTATCACGTCCTACAAAAACTTTCGGTGCTTCCGTTTCATGTTGACTGAGAACATAGCCTCCAAAACGTCCTAGTTTAAAGGCCAATTCTGGTGTTAATTCTACGTTAGCTTCTCCACGGACTCCATCAGTCCCAAAATATTTACCCATTTTTATAAAATCCTTTTTCTATTTTTAATTCGTTTTTGAACTAGTTGCTTTCGTTGACGAAGATGTCTCTGACGAACTGCTTGTAGTTGAATTTGATGTGCTTGAACTTGGTGCTACTGGTTTTGTAGTCACCTTCATTGTTGTATCGAACGGAGTAATAACTGCCGGTAAGACAACACCATTGCGGTCGATTGCCTGCAAAGGTACTGAACCACTGTAATTACCTGTTATGCGTTCGCTGGTTGGTAAAAGCGCAATAATACGATCGATTTTAGCTAGTGTTTCTTGGTCAGTTGTGACAGAAACTCGTTCGTTTGACACGGTTACACTATCAATTTGTAGCTTGGAATCAATCTGGCTTTGGTCAACTTGAGGCACAACAATCATCCCATCTCGCTTAACCTTCTTACCGACTTTCACTGTGATCTTTTGAGGCGTTGCCACAGCAGTCAATCCACTCGGAAGATTTTCAATGTTCAAGGGAACTTCAATTGTTCCAACACTGGCATCCGTCAAATCCGCTGTGACCTTAAACTTACGAGTGCTCTCCTGCATTTCGCTGGCCAAGGTAACACGATTGGCTCCTGTCAGCACAACTGAAACCTCTGATGCAAATCCGCTAATGAAATACTGGTCATCATCATAGTGAATATCGATAGGAACGTTCGTTATCGTATTGGTGTAGGTTTCTGATTTGACCTGCCTTGCGGTATTGCTATTTTGAAAGTTGGTTGACGTTGCATAAATGAATAAGACACAAGCAAAAAAGAGAGATGAAATGATATATAGACTATTTTTTCTCATATTTCCAACCTCCTAGCAAACGGTCCTTGAAACTGACTTTTTCCTCAACAGCTGGCAAAAGAATTGCTCGTAGCTCTGCTTCAAATTCTTCAATCGTCAAGTCGTGCTTGAAAACACCATTATAGGTAATAGAAATGCCACCTGTTTCCTCTGAGACGATGAAGGTCAAGGCATCGGATACTTCTGACAAACCGATAGCCGCCCGGTGTCTGGTCCCAAATTCCTTGGAAATTCCTGTGCTTTCTGTCAAGGGCAGATAGGCAGAGGTTACTGCTATTCGATTTTCTCTGATAATCACAGCACCATCGTGTAGGGGAGTGTTGGGGATAAAGATATTAATAAGGAGTTCAGCTGAAATATTGGCATCCAAGGGAATCCCTGTCGCAATGTATTCTTGCAAGGTTCGAACTCGTTGGATGGCAACCAGAGCACCAATCTTACGAGGACTCATATATTCAACCGACTTGACAAAGGCACGAATCATTTGCTCCTCTGCACTAATTTGAGCAGTAGAAAAGAAATCTGTCGCCCTTCCCAAGCGTTCCAAACCAGTCCGAATCTCTGGCGAGAAGATAACAACCGCAGCAATAACCCCATAGGTGATAATTTGATTAATCAACCAAGAAATCGTTGTTAAACCAAGGATGTTGGCCACAACCTGGGCTAATACGAAGATCACGACCCCCCGCACCAAAATCATAATCTTGGTGCCAGCTATCGCTTTTGTAAAACGATATAAAATATAGGCCACAATCAAAATATCAAACACATTGATGGCAATACTCCAAGGACTAGAAAACAAGCTAGTCCAATATTGCAGGTTGGATAATTGTTGAAAGTTCATCTGCTGTCTCCTCTCTGTCCAAACACGTTCCTTTCTATTATACCATTTTTCTGACATTTTTTTCCCTATCCTACTTCATTTTAAATTAAAGAAAAAATATGATAAAATAAACTGACTAGAAAAAACAAAGGAGAAACCATGTCTCAACTCTATGATATTACCATTGTAGGTGGTGGTCCTGTCGGGCTTTTTGCGGCCTTCTATGCCCACCTACGCCAAGCCAAGGTCCAAATCATCGACTCTCTTCCCCAACTAGGTGGACAACCTGCTATTCTCTATCCTGAAAAGGAAATTTTAGACGTCCCAGGTTTCCCAAACCTGACTGGAGAAGAGTTGACTAACCGTCTAATCGAGCAATTAAATGGCTTTGATACCCCTATTCATCTCAACGAAACGGTTCTTGAGATTGAAAAACAAGAAGAAGGATTTGTCATCACAACTTCTAAAGGAAGTCACCTGACTAAAACAGTTATGATTGCTATGGGTGGCGGCGCCTTCAAACCACGTCCTCTAGAACTAGAAGGCGTTGAGGATTATGAAAATATCCACTACCACGTTTCCAACATCCAGCAATATGCTGATAAGAAAGTGACGATTCTGGGTGGTGGGGACTCAGCTGTTGATTGGGCTTTGGCTTTTGAAAAAATCGCACCAACTACCCTTGTCCACCGCAGAGATAATTTCCGCGCCTTGGAACACAGTGTCCAAGCCTTACAGGAATCATCTGTGACCATCAAGACACCATTCGTCCCTAGCCAACTCCTTGGAGATGGAAAAACGCTCGATAAACTTGAAATCACAAAAGTCAAATCTGATGAAACAGAAACTATTGACCTAGACCACCTCTTTGTCAACTATGGTTTCAAATCTTCTGTTGGTAACCTTAAAAACTGGGGTCTGGACCTCAACCGCCACAAGATTATCGTCAACAGCAAGCAAGAATCTAGCCAAGCAGGTATCTATGCTATCGGTGACTGTTGCTACTATGACGGAAAAATTGACTTGATTGCGACAGGGCTTGGAGAAGCACCAACCGCTGTTAACAATGCCATCAACTACATTGACCCAGAGCAAAAAGTACAACCAAAACACTCTACTAGTTTATAAAAAAGAACCACGAGTCACATAGGATTCGTGGTTTTATAGTTCATCGGCTATCTTGTTAGCTAATATTTCCCCCTTCTTTAACAAAAATAAAAATGCCTATCAAACTGATAAAACATGTGATATAATAGGGGCGGCACTAACAATACGCCTTGGAAAAGGAGGTATTACAGATGCTAGAACTTCTCAAAATAGTACTTATCGCAGTCATCGAGAGTATCATCTCATGGCTGGTGACTCGTTGGTTAGACGATCACTTCGACAAGTAACCTTCCTGGTTAGTGCTATCTAACCCAGAAAAAAATCCCCTCGGTATTGCAGTACCGAGGGGATTTCTGTTAGCACTAAAATGCTAGAACTTCTCAATTCCCCTTTATTATCTCACATACTCTATTTAATTGTCAAGAAAGAGGTGTTTTATATCTTTATAACTCATCGGCTATCTTATTGATTTTTCTGAGTCTGTGGTTGACACCACTTTTGGTCAGAGGGCTGCTGAGGCTATCTGCTAACTGCTGGATAGAGTAGTCTGGGTGCTGAACCCGCAGCTGCGCTACTTCCTGCAAATCCACTGGCAGATTTTCTAAGCCCATAATATCTTTGATTTTGCTGATATTGTTGATAGTCTTCATGCTGGCAGAAACTGTCCGTGCGATATTAGCTGTCTCGGCATTATTGGCCCGATTGAGGTCATTACGAGTTTCCCGCAAAATCTTTACTCTCTCAAAATCATCACGCGCCTTCATGGCTCCGATGACTATCAAAAAGTCCATAATGTCTTCAGCTCGCTGGAGGTAGGTCACTGCCCCCTTCTTGCGCTCAAGCACCTTGGCATCCAGTAAAAATTGCTGGAGAAGCGAGGCAATCCCTTGCGCGTGATCCAAATAGACAGAACTGATTTCCAACTGGTACTTACCTGACTCAGGGTCACGAATGCTCCCATTTGCCAAGAAAGCGCCACAAAGATAAGCACGACCGGCTTCCTCGTCTGATAAAATCTCCTCGTCAATACCTGTTTCCAGGCCAAAGAAAGAGTCTGCCAAGTGCAAATCACTCAACAAGTCCTGCACCTTTTCATCTGTAAAAACGGTATAGACTCGATTCTTGCGAAGATTGCTCCGTTGGTGGTGGCGAATTTCCGATTTGATTTCGTAGAAATGGAGAAAGGACTCGTAGAGGTGACGAGCCAGTTTGGCATTTTCTGTCACAACTGACAAGGTCAAGCCCGAAGTCGAGAGACCGATACTGCCAGACATCTTGATAATGGCAGATAATTCATGCCGGCTCAGATGGTGCTGACCTAGAATTTCTTCTTTTACTGCTACTGTGAAACTCATTTTCTCACCTGTATAATCCGCATCAACTCGTCCACAATCAAATCTCCATCGTGGAAGGCACCACCATTCTCCAGACGAAGGAAGTTGGATGAAATCACACGCGGAACTTGCTTACAAAGACCAGCAAAATCATGTTCCACCTGCACCAAATATTCATCAAAACGGTTGGAATTCATGTATTCCTGAGGCACTTTTTCGATATTCACCAAGACAGTGTCGATAAAAGGTCGGCCAAGGTGACGATGCAAAACCTCCACGTGGTCACTATCTGTAAAATGTTCTGTCTCCCCACGTTGGGTCATGATATTGCAGACATAGGCGATTTCTGCCTTGGTTTCCAAAAGCGCCTGCCCGATCTCCTTAATCACGATATTAGGTAAAATAGAGGTAAATAGGGAACCAGGTCCGAGGACAATCATGTCACTTTCAAGAATGGTCTGCACCACTCGACGGCTAGCCAGAGGCGTATCATCATTGAGGGTATTGGTCACATAAACATGATCAATCATGCCTGGATGGTCTGCAATATGACTCTCTCCAGCCACTTCTGTCCCGTCCTGGAAGACTGCATGAAGGGTCAAGGGATGGTCACTGGAAGGATAAATCTTCCCAGTTGTGTGGAAAAATTTGCTTAGCAACTGCATGGCATTATAGGTCGAACCCTGCATTTCTGACAGGCCAGCGATAATGAGATTTCCCAATGGATGGCCAGCAAAGGCTCCCGCATCCTCAGAAAAGCGATACTGAAAGACTTTCTCATAGAACTTAGGCATATCCGACATGGCCACAAGGACATTACGAAGATCACCTGGCGGTGTCAATTGCTGCATATTTTTTCGGAGTTCACCTGATGAACCACCATCATCCGCCACCGTTACGATAGCAGCGATTTCCACATCTTTTTCCCGCAGACTTTTTAGAATGACAGGAATCCCAGTTCCTCCACCAATCACCGTTATCTTTGGTTTTCTCATGAACGGTTTACCGTTTCCTTTCTTCGGTCTTTGTCACGATGCCCTTCATTAACAGGCCAATTCTTGGATAAGTCCTGCGCCAAGCGTTTAGCAAAGGCCACACTACGGTGTTGCCCACCCGTACAACCCATGGCAATGGTCAAAACGGACTTCCCTTCCTTTTGGTAACTTGGCAAAATCGGCTCAATCAAGGCCAACAAATGTTGATAAAAATCTTCTGACTCAGGATGATTCATGACATAGTCATAAACTGGTTCATCCACACCCGTTTGGTTTCTCAGTTCTGGTAGGTAATAGGGATTTGGCAAGAAACGGACATCAAAAACCAAGTCTGCATCAATCGGAATTCCATATTTAAAGCCAAAAGACATGACTTCGATACGGAAAGACTGGGCTTGTTCCTGATCTGAAAACTGCTCTGCAAGGGTTTTGCGCAGCTCACGTGGAGTAAGTTCTGTCGTATCCACAACATTTTGACTCATATTTTTCAAAGGTGCCAAGAGTTCACGTTCCAACTTGATTCCGTCTAAAATCCGTCCATCTGCAGCTAGTGGGTGACTCCGTCTGGTTTCCTTGTAACGAGCGACCAATTCCTTATCAGCTGCATCCAAAAAGAGAATTTTAAAGTCCAGTTCTTCCTTGTTTTCCAACTCATCCAAAACAGCTTGAATCTCTGAAAAGAAAGAACGGCTACGCATATCTACTACCAAGGCCAACTTATGGTCGTCTTCCTTTGTTTCAACCAACTGCAAAAACTTAGGCAAGAGAGCTGGCGGCATATTATCAATAGTAAAATAACCTAAATCCTCGAAGGACTGAATGGCAACTGTTTTCCCTGCACCACTCATTCCTGTCACAATCACCAAGTGAAGTTGTTTCTTTGTCATCTTTTTCTCCTCATATCAAAAGAAGTTTGGCAACACCAAACTTCAACTAGCTTATCCAATCTCTGCGATGACTTCAATTTCGACTTTTACATCACGAGGAAGACGAGCTACCTCCACAGCTGAACGAGCTGGAAATTCCTCTTTAAAGGCCGTTTGGTAAACCTCGTTAAAAGGAACAAAGTCGTTCATATCACTCAAGAAACAAGTTGTTTTGACAACATGGTCAAAGTCAGTTCCTGCCTCTGCCAAAATAGCACCGATGTTTTTCAAGACTTGTTCTGTCTGTTCTTGGATCGTTTCTCCAACGATTTCCCCAGTTTCAGGAGATAGGGGAACTTGACCACTAGCAAACAAAAGGTTGCCAACGATTTTTCCTTGAACATATGGTCCAATAGCCTTTGGAGCTTTGTCTGTATGAATTGTTTTTGCCATTTTCTTTTCCTCACAATTTTTCTAAGATTGCATCCCAAGCTTCATCCATCCCTGCCTTGCTGACAGATGAAAAGAGGATAAAGTCGTCACTTGGGTCAAAGTTTAATTTCTTTTTGATTGCTGATTCGTGCTTGTTCCATTTACCACGAGGAATCTTGTCCGCCTTAGTTGCAACGATGATAACCGGAATCTCGTAATACTTGAGAAATTCGTACATCTGCACGTCATCTGCTGACGGGTCATGACGGAGGTCAACCAGACTGACCACTGCACGAAGATTTTCCCTAGTTGTCAGATATTCCTCAATCATGCGCCCCCACTTTTCACGTTCCTTTTTAGAAACGCGGGCATAACCATAACCAGGTACATCCACAAAACGCATCTTGTCATCAATGTTAAAGAAGTTTAGGAGCTGGGTTTTACCAGGTTTACCTGATGTTCGGGCTAGATTCTTGCGGTTCAGCATGGTGTTGATAAAGCTAGACTTGCCAACATTGGAACGCCCTGCTAAGGCAATCTCTGGTAGTTCATCCTGCGGATAGTGGGATTTATTAGCCGCACTGAGCAAGATTTCAGCATTGTGTGTATTAAGTTCCATAGTCACCTCTAGGCTGTTTCTAGGATTGGTTTATCCGTTCCATCGACAGCTTCTTTTGTGATGCGAACCAATTTCACATTTTCCTGACTCGGTACTTCAAACATGACATCTAGCATGGTTTCTTCGATGATGGAGCGAAGACCACGCGCCCCAGTCTTCCGTTCGATGGCCTTATTGGCAATCTCTTGAAGGGCTTCGTCATCAAATTCCAACTCAACATCATCATAGGAAAGCAAGGTTTGGTATTGTTTGACCAAGGCATTTCTTGGCTCTTTCAAGATACGAACCAAGTCATCGACCGTCAATTGCTCAAGAGCCGCAAAGACAGGCAAGCGTCCAATCAACTCTGGAATAATACCGAATTTTTGAATATCTTCAGCAATGATTTCTTGCATGTAAGAGCTATTTTCATCAATCGCCTTGTTATTTTGACCAAAACCGATGACTTTTTCACCCAGACGTTGTTTGACAATTTCTTCAATACCATCAAAGGCACCACCCACGATAAAGAGGATATTTTTAGTATCCACTTGAATCATCTCTTGTTGTGGATGTTTACGTCCACCTTGAGGCGGCACGCTAGCAACGGTTCCCTCGATAATCTTGAGAAGGGCTTGTTGCACCCCTTCACCAGAAACATCACGTGTGATAGACACGTTCTCACTCTTCTTGGCAATCTTGTCAATTTCATCCACATAAATAATGCCACGCTCTGCACGTTCAATGTTAAAGTCAGCAGCCTGCAATAGTTTGAGAAGGATGTTTTCCACGTCCTCACCTACATAACCAGCCTCAGTAAGAGCTGTCGCATCCGCAATCGCAAAAGGTACATTCAAGCTCTTAGCCAAGGTCTGAGCAAGGAAAGTTTTCCCTGAACCAGTTGGGCCAATCATCAAGATGTTTGACTTCTGCAAATCCACATCTTCTGACTCTTCACGCGTATCGTGGAAATTGATGCGTTTGTAGTGGTTGTAAACTGCCACTGCCAAGGCACGTTTGGCACGATCTTGACCAATTACATAGTGGTTCAAGATATGGAGGAGTTCGATTGGTTTTGGAACTTCAGACAAGTCTGCCAAGACTTCCTCAGCCAACTCCTCCCGAATGATTTCCTGGGCTAACTCCACACATTCATTACAGATAAAGGCGTTGTTACCTGCGATTATTTTTTGTACTTCTTCTTGGCTTTTGCCACAAAATGAGCAATAAACCATCATATCATTATTCCTATTTGTAGGCATGATTTCCTTCCGTTCTATTCTATACTGTCATTCTATCTAAAATAAGGTCATGTAAAAAGCATGGATACTATTGACCAAATTGGTAAAGGCATTTAACCAGAGCAGGACAGAAAGTCCATAGCGCTTTTTACGAAAAGCCTGTGCCCCTGCAAGCAAGCAGACCAAACACAGCATGGCTGTGAAAAAACCAAATATACTACGTTCCATTAGACTTCCTTTCTCTTGCGGTATTGGATGGTAAAATCATAAGGATTTTTCTCATCTTTGGTATAGGATTTGCTTGAAACCGTCTCAAAAATAGACAGGTCAAACTCTTCAGGGAAATAGGTATCTCCTTCCACCCGAGCATGAATGTGAGTCACAATCACTTCGTCAAGGTAGGGTTCAAAAGCTTGAAAAATTTGCTTTCCACCTAAAATATAAAGATTCTTATCTTGAGCCTGATACCAGTCCAAGACAGACTGAACATCATAAAAAGTAGCAACCCCGTCTATCTTTTCTTCAGAATTACGCGTCAAAATCAAGGTTTCCCGTTTGGGAAGCAAGCGACGCCCCATTCCATCAAAGGTCACACGCCCCATCAAGATAGCATGATTCAGAGTTGTTTCTTTGAAGTGTTGCAGTTCTGCTGGTAAATGCCAAGGCAGACGATTGTCCTTCCCAATCACACCCTCTTCATCCTGGGCCCAAATAGCTACGATTTTCTTAGTCATGCTTCCATCCTTTTTACTGATAGTACTATTTTATCAAAAAACTCAAAAAAAGACTGGTTTGGAATAGCTTACAGAATAGAAAAAAATCCGTAAGAGGCATCCTACAGATTTTTATATGATTATTCTATTTCTTACAAACCAGGTGCTTGTCCAAGTTCTGCTGCAAGCATCCAGATTGTTTTATCAGTTTCAGTTTTAGCATCTGCAAAGATACCGTTTGTCACATCGTCACCTTCTTCATCAGTGACATCCAAACCTTTTTGGAAAAGTTCTGACAAGTAACGGTAGATAGCAAGGACACGTTCCAAGCTTTCTTCAACATTACGGTATTCACCAGCTTCTTCTTCGATTTCACTGTTTTGAAGGAATTCTGTCAATGTAGAGAATGGGCTACCACCAAGTGTAATCAAGCGTTCGCTGATTTCATCCAATTGACCATCAAGAGCTTCCATGTACTCATCCATTTTTGGATGCCATACAAGAAAACCACGGCCACGCATGTACCAGTGTACTTGGTGCAAAGCCACATGGGCCACATACAAATCAGCAACAGCTTGGTTCAATACTTCCTTTGTTTTTGCCAATGCTACTGGCGCTGCTTTTGTCAATGATGTTACGTCTTTTACTGCTTCTTTTTTCAATTCTACCATTTTATTTTACCTCATTCATTATTATTTGTAACCACTTCTTACTGGTTACTCCCTTAGTATACTACTAAGGAAAACCAATAGCAAGAAAAGTGTACTATCTGAGAAAAGTTGTAATAGACTGATAATTTAAGAATTTGAATAAAAAGAGTATACACTCTTTGTACACTCTTTTTGCTTTATAATTTAATACCAAACACTGACGTCAACACGACCACGAATTCCTTTTAAGTATTCAGATGAAGTATATTGCCATCCTTTTTCACCTGAGTAGTGAGGATTATTCCAATCAAGCGCATCCGTATAGGCTGCTACCCAGTTAACGTGTTGCAAAATATCAGGATGATTCAAACGAGTTTGCAAAAGTTGACGATAGCTATAAACTTTCACATTTTGATAACCAGCCTGCTTCATTGTTGCCATATACTTATTGATGATTTTGACCCAGATTCCAGTATCACTTGGAGCTCTCTTGGTTTTATTGACATACTCCCAGTTTTCCACATCATAGTAGATTGGGTAAGATAAGTTCATCTTGTATTTCTTCAAAAGCTCAATGGTCTGCTTGGCATCATTCTCAGCATCTGTTTCATTTTCTGCATAGGTGTAAAGATAGACACCATAAGGAATACCCAAACGATTAAGCTCTTGAATATTATAAGCCAGTTCCTTATCTTCTACACCGCTATAACCTAAACGAACAATAACTCCATCTACTCCATTATCGTCGATGACTTTTTTCCAGTCACTGATACGACCATTGTGCTCACTGACATCGATGACCTTTTTAACTTGATCAGTCCCAACTTGTTCTTCACGATGATTAAAGAAATAACGTCTGCCATTTCGGTGAACCCAGCCAACATTCAAGTCTTTCTTTTCTTTTAACTCACCTGAGTCAGAAAAAATATAGCGAGCATCATCCATGACTAATTCACCAGTCGCCATAGCACCACTTCCTGTCAAATAGTAGTTACCCTGCCACTCATCTTTAGCCATGTAACCCCACTTCTTGAAATAGTACCACTTGCCGTCTACCTTTTGCCACTCTTGATTTGCATAAGAACCATCGGACTTGAGATAGAAGTAAGACGAATAGGCTGGATCATAGAGCCATTCATTTTGCATCATGGCACCTTGACCATTTAGGAAATAACTTCCCTGCCATTGACTTTTAGCTAAATAGCCCCATTTCTTAAAATAGTACCATTTACCTCCAACAGAATGCCATTCCTGGTTAGCATAAGAACCGTCAGCCTTGAGGTAGAACCAGCTCTTATAATGATTATCGTAAACCCATTCATTCTTGGCCATATAGCCACCCGATTTGAGGTAGTAATTGCCCTGCCACTCATTTTGAGCATAACGACCGTCTGACTTAATATAAAACCAAGCCTTATAGTAGTTATCAAAAATCCACTCACTCTTAGCTTTTGAGCCATCTGCCTTCACATAGAAGTCGCCTTCCCAGTGTGCCGATGAGGAAGTTGGTTTACTTTCCGCTTTTTGACTACTAGCTCTCGTCTCTTTAGCTTCTTCCTTTTTCTCTGCCTGTTGACTAGAAGAAACCTCAACCTTTTTCTCTGCCTTACTAGAAGAAGTCTGGATGCCACTTCCTTCCGAAGATGCTTTCACTTCAGGTTCATTTGCAGCAACATGACTAACTGCCAATCCTAGTAAAAAGATACTTGCTAATCCAATTTTTCCAATCTTTGTTTTCAATCTTTCCTCTCCTATAAAAAAGTGGAACAGACATCTGAATGCTGTTCCACCTAGCTTTTGCTACTGATTATTTTACAAAGTCAAGCAAAGCCAAGAAGCTTTCTGCTTCAAGTGACGCACCACCTACAAGGGCACCGTCAACGTCTGGGCAAGCCATGTATGAAGCAACGTTTTCAGGTTTAACAGAACCACCGTATTGAACACGAACTTTATCTGCAACTTCTTGACCGAAGTCAGCAGCTACAACGTCACGAACAACTTTACACATTTTTTGTGCGTCGTCTTGTGAAGCTGATTTACCAGTACCGATAGCCCAGATTGGCTCGTAAGCGATAACTGATGCAGCAACTTGTTCAGCAGTCAATCCAGCCAATGCAGCAGATACTTGAGCACCTACGAATTCAGCAGCTTTACCAGCTTCGTAAGTTTCAAGTGACTCACCACAACAGATGATTGGAAGCATACCGTTTGCAAAGATTGCTTTTGCTTTTTTGTTGATATCTTCGTCAGTTTCATGGAAGTAGTCACGGCGTTCTGAGTGACCGATAACAACGTAGTCAGTACCGATTTCTTTCAAAACTTGTGGGCTAGTTTCACCAGTGAAAGCACCTGCATTTTCAAAGTAGCAGTTTTGAGCAGCAACTTTAAGGTTTGAACCTTTTGCAGCAGCAAGAACAGTTGTCAAATCAACTGCAGGAGCTGCGATACCTGCTTCAACAAGGTCTGATGAAGGAAGTTTTGATGCAACTGCTTCAACGAATGCTTTAGCTTCTTCTGGATTTTTGTTCATTTTCCAGTTACCAGCGATAAATGGTTTACGTGACATTTCACATACCTCTTTTTTCAATTTATTTTCTACTTATTTTATCACAATTATACACAGCTTGCAAATCTTACTCGGATTTCAAGCCTGCTTGCATAGATTAATCCTTCCAAAGATCCATAGCATTTCTAAAATCTGCAGATACCTGCGTCAACTGAGGATTGCTTGCTTCTCTTTCTGCCCGCTTAGCCTCAATTTGAGCCACACTTTTGATACCTTCATGGCGCCAATTTCTCAAAATCGCCTGAATGTACTTCCAGTTTGCTTTTCCATTCAAAACAGCTTCACGAAGAGCTTCCTTAATCAAATCAGCACTGGTTCCATCTTCCTTAAGGGTCTTGGTCAAATCCTCAATCTCAAAAGGCGTCAACAAGCGTCCCAACTCCTGCTGGAAGGTCTCTACCAAATCCTTGAGCTGGTTTTGAGGTGTCAACTGGTCTGAACTCGAAGTAGTAGCTCCAAGCAGGTCATCCAAACGTTCCAAGGCTAGACTAGCATCAAAAAGCAATTCAATTTCACCATTTAATTCGATAGTTCGATACTGAAGGAGTCCTCTCTCCGTCAGATTGGAAATAGCTTGATTGACATCTGAAATTTCCTTGCCAATCCTGTCAGCAATCTGGCTTGGTGACATTTCTTCCAAACCTGTCGTATTTTGCAAATAGAAAAATTGCCAGACCAGAAAATCATCGCTAGAAGGAAAGAGTTCCTTAAAATGCAAGAGCAGGGCACTCGGTAAAACCAAGTTCCCTGATTTAAAAGCGTCTAAATATGTCATAATTCCTCTTATAAATACCCATATGCAGATGCATCATCTTCTATCTTTCTCCAGTCAAAAGGCGTCTCCTGATAGACCGCATAATTCACCCAATTACTGAAAAAGAGGGCTGCTGATGAAGACCAACAAAGACAAGGTGTCTGGTTGACATCGTCATCCTTAAAGTAATTTTCTGGAATATGAGGATCCAAACCTGCATCACGATCTCGGAAATATTCATTTGCCAAGGTATCTCGGTCATACTCCAAATGCCCAAAACTATAAATTTCTCGTAAATCACGACTAGCCAAAATTGAAACCCCAACCTGAGGTCCTTCCGATAAAATCTCTAGATTGGTTTTGTTTAAAATTTCTTCCTTAGAAATCTCCGTATGCCGTGAATGAGGGGATACGTAGCTATCGTCAAAACCTCTAAAGAGAAGGTGCCCTTCTTTTAAAGTATCTTGAGGATAGATACCCGATAACTTACTGTCCATCTGGTATTTTTCAACCCCATAGCGGAGATAAAGCCCAGCCTGAGCACCCCAACAGATGTGAAGGGTCGAATAGACATGTGTCTTGGACCACTCGATAACCCGACTGAATTCCTCCCAATAGTCCACTTCCTCAAATGGTAAATGCTCAACTGGAGCACCCGTGATAATCATCCCATCAAAATACTCATCCTTAACTTCTGGAAAAGTTTTGTAGAAGGTCTCCATGTGTTCCGAACGAGTTGTTTTAGAACGATGGCTCTCCATATAGAGGAAATCAATATCCAGTTGTAGAGGCGTATTAGCCAAATGGCGCAACAACTGGGTCTCTGTCACCATTTTTTTTGGCATAAGATTTAAAATCAAAATCTTCAAAGGACGGATATCTTGGTGTGCAGCACGTTGATCATCCATGACAAAGATATTCTCTGTCCGTAAAATCTCAACAGCTGGTAATTTTTTATCAATTCGAATCGGCATAACCCTCTCCTAACTGTACTCTTTCAGGAATAATTTCATATGTTTGAAACTCTTCGAAAATCTCTTCAAACCGCGTCAACGTTGCCTTACCGTACGTATATGTTACTGACTTCGTCAGTTCTATCTGCAACCTCAAAACAGTGTTTTGAGCTGACTTCGTCAGTTTTATCTGCAACCTCAAAGCTGTACTTTGAGCAGCTTACGGCTAGTTTCCTAGTTTGCTCTTTGATTTTCATTGAGTATGAAACTAAAACTCAAACACTTAGTCCTTTTATTATACTGCAAGAAGATATAGTTTTCAATTATAGTTTTTCTCTAACCAGCTATAGTCTATTTTTATATCCTAATGTAGAGAAAACAGCCCTAAGGACTGTTTTTCATTAATAATGCATCAAAACTTTGTAATCGTAGTCACCGATTTTTTCACGGCCATTCAATTCATCCAATTCAACAAGGAAAGCACAACCTGCCACAACACCACCAAGTTTTTCAATCATCTCGATGGTTGCCTTAACAGTTCCACCTGTCGCCAAGAGGTCATCTACGATAAGAACACGTTGACCTGGCTTGATGGCATCCGCATGCATAGTCAAGGTATCAACACCGTACTCTTTTTCATAGTCAGCAGAAATGACTTCGCGTGGCAATTTACCTGGCTTACGAACAGGTGCAAAACCAATTCCCAACTCAAAGGCAACTGGACAACCCACGATAAATCCACGAGCCTCAGGACCTACAATCATATCAATTTTCTTGTCAGTAGCATACTGAACAATTTCACGAACAGCGTAGCTATAAGCATTTCCATCAGCCATCAAAGGACTGATATCACGGAAGGTGATGCCTTCCTTAGGATAATTTTCAATTGTTGCAATATAATCTTTTAAATTCATCTTTTTCTTTCTTTCAAAGTTTTTACTCTCTATTATACCATATTTTCTCCGAAATATGAAAGTATAATCATTATTTACTCCCAAAGAGCCCGATTTCGCTACTCACTCTGTAGCCAGAATAGCCAAAAAACTGATGAATCATCCGATTCATCAGTTTTAAGGATAATCTGTTCATTTCAAACAAATCATGTCAATTAGAAAGATTAGTCTTCTTTCTTCTTGCGAGCTACAAGACCGAATCCGCTCAATACTCCGAGAAGTCCAAGTGCTGCTAGGCTAGCATTGTCTTCTGTACCAGTATTTGGCAATTCACGTTTACCTTCAGCTTCTTTCACTGCTGTTGGTTCTACTGGTTGTGCTGGAGTTGCTGGTACTTCTGGTTTAGCTGGCTGTTCAGGCATTGCTGGAGTTGCTGGCTCTACCGGTTGTACTGGTGTTGGAGATTGGATCTTACGGTAAACATTACGAACATTTCCATTTGCGTCTGTTTCCGTACGGACTAGTTCATAATTTTCTAATGATTTACCTGGATGTGAACCATTTTCATCAGGAATAATCAATTCACCATTTTCATCTACATAAGTTGTCAATACTTTGTATTCAAATGGAGTAGGTGTTGGAGTTGGTACCACAACTTTTTCGTAAACATGCTCGATATCTCCATTTGGAAGTTTCTTAGTTGTTACGAATTTGTATCCTGGGATATCTTTCTTAGGTTGGCTACCTTCTTCACTTGGTGAAACTGGCTTACCACTTTCATCTACGAATGATGTAGTTGTTTTAACTACCTTACGGTAAACGTGAGTTACATTACCATCTTTATCCGTTGTAGTCTTAACAAACTCATATTCTGGGATATCTTTCTTAGGTTGGTTACCTTCTTCACTTGGTGAAACTGGCTTACCACTTTCATCTACGAATGATGTAGTTGTTTTAACTTTTTCGTAGATGTGTTCTGTATCTCCATTTGGAAGTTTCTTAGTTTCTACAAATTTATAGCCTGGAATATCTTTCTTAGGATTTTCCCCTTCTTCCGTTGGATAATTTGGAATTTCTTTTCCTTCTTTATCCTTGAATGAAGTTGTGACTTTTTCGTAGACGTGTTCTGTGTC
>NZ_CAMHUS010000013.1:0-40798 GCF_946188375.1 Streptococcus mitis | reverse complement strand
CCTCCCTCACTGATACGATGACTAATCTCACCTACTTCTTCATAGGGTTCTTTATCATATCTACGCTTCTGGCTTTCTTGTTTACGGATATAGTCTAGAATTCTATTTCGGAATTTAGTTTTGAAGTATTTACGTAAACGAGGAATATCTTCTACTAGCTCTTCTTCTCTACTAATCAATTCATGTAAGCAGAGCATACCCTCTTGGTCCCAATCCGATAGTTCCCATAAATGCAAGTAATATTCATTTCTACTCTTATATACAATTCCCTGGACTTCTTTATACAATTCTTTAAACATAACGTTCCCCTTTCTAGATACAGTCTAACAGATTCAGAAACACTTTTGTCCCATTTCCTCCATTCTGTTCCCTACACCGTCTAAACTGCACAAAAAAGAGAGGGCAAGCCTCTCTTTGGGTTATAATTCTGCAATTTGGTTTAGGTTTACTTCTGCAACTGTGTCATTACCAAACATAGAGATAATCATCTTCACTTTATTGTTATCAATCTCTGTAATCTTACCAGTATAGTCTGCAAAAGCACCATCAATGATACGTACAGTTTGACCAACTTCAACATCGATATCAAACTCTTGTACAGTTTGTCCCATAGAAACCAAGATATCACGGATTTCTTGTTCCAATAATGGAGTTGGTTTTGATCTATTTCCGTGAGATCCGACGAATCCTGTAACGTTTGGTGTGTTTCGAACAACAAACCAAGCTTCATCTGTCATCACCATTTCTACAAGAACATAACCTGGAAAGCGATTCTCTTCTACTTCTTTTCTCTTTCCATTTTTTTCAACTTGCACTGTTTGTGTTGGAATTTCAACACGTAAAATATTATCCAACATATTGTAGGTTTGTGCACGTTGCAATAGATTTTCTTTTACCTTATTTTCATAACCAGAATAGGTTTGTAAGACAAACCATCCTTTATCAAAACTATCCATGATACTTCCTTTCATAATAGAAGATTTCTAGCGTGAATAACTCCACAGGTCTTCTAAAAAATGTTAATAAATCGAATCAAACCTGAAACAATCAACTTGTCAAAAATATAAATAATCACAACAAAGAAAGCAGTGTATTCCATGATAGAACGAAAATCTCTCCAGCTTTCCTTGCGAGTTGGCCATGTTGTGTCTTTAAGAAGTCTAAAAATATCTCCAATAAAACGCATCGCTCTCTCCTATCTCGTTTCTCTGTGTGTAGTGTACTTACCACAATGTTTACAAAATTTATTTACTTCTAGTCGTGTTGGCTTGGGGTTTCCGCTGATCTTGATTGAATAGTTTCTCGAACCACAAACCGCACAAGCTAGGCTTGCTTTTTTTAGTGCCATAACGCCTCCATCTTATCTATTATAACAAGAAAGCCAGGCTTTGACAAGCATCTTAACGAAATAGATTGACTACCGAATCCCATATCGTTTGAGCTTTTTCCTTAATTTTAGCATCCGAGATGGCACGGCTAGCCTCATCTACCAGATTTTGTGCACGACTTCTAATATCAGAAAGGCTATTATCCGCCTGATTTTCTTCATTACTCTGTACTTGATTTCTTGTATTGGCTGGTGCAATTCCATTTTGCTTATAAGCATTTTCAACTGTAAAGGTACTTCCTGGCGTATAAGGTAAAATGGTATTTGCAATGTTTCTAAAGACATGGGCTGCACCGTTTGAAGTAGATCCTGCTAGATAGTGGCTCTCATCAGTGGTAGGGAAACCAAGCCAGTGACTAATCACTACATCCGGAGTATAACCAATCACCCACTGGTCACTTGTGTATTCAGGATTGAAAACAGCTTCAGTTGTTCCAGTTTTTCCTGCCATGACATAATCTGCAGGAGATGAACTAATACCGGTACCGTTGGTGAATGTCCCCAACATCATACTGGTCATCTTATCAGCTACAGACTTATCAATCACCCGTTTTTGTGAATTTTTATGGCTCGCAATGACCTGACCACTAGCATTTTCAATTCTACTAATAAAATGAGCTTCCGGCATTAAACCTTCATTTGCAAAGGCAGCATATGCTTGAGCCATTTGAAGAGGGTTGGTTTCAACACCGCTTCCCAAGGCGACACCAAGAACACGATCGACCTTTTCCATGTTGAGTCCGAATTTTTCGCCCGCCTCAAAAGCCTTATCAACGCCCAAATCATTAACAGTGGCAACAGCAGGCAGATTAAGCGATTCTGCCAAGGCTTGATACATAGGAACTTCTCGACTCGTTTTGATCCCTGCATAGTTATCAACCTTATAGCTGTCATACTGCATGGTATGGTTATCCAACTGCTTATTCAAAGCCCAGCCAGCTTCAACTGCAGGCGTATAAACAACTAAAGGCTTAATTGTAGAACCAGGGCTACGTTTTGATTGAGTTGCATAGTTGAAATTCCGGAATCCAGTTTTATCATTGCCAGCAACCTGACCAACAACTCCACGAACTCCACCTGTTTTCGGTTCGAGAGCCACACTTCCTGATTGAGCAAATGTTCCATCCTCTGCCCTCGGAAATAGTGATATATTTTCATAGACAACCTGCATATTTGCTTGATAGTTTTGGTCAAGCTCTGTATAAATGCGGTAGCCATTATTGACAATTTCTTCCTCTGTTAGATTATACTTGGAAACAGCTTCATTAACAACCGCATCAAAGTAAGAAGGATAGCGGTAATCTGAGATTTTTCCTTCATACTTATCGTGCAATTGCGAAGTCATATCAACTTCTTCTGCTTCGGTTTCTTGGTTTTTATCAATGTAACCCGCTGCCAGCATATTTTGCAAGACAGTATCACGACGATTAGTAGAATCTTCTACAGATTTCAAGGGATTATACAGTTCCGGCCCTTTGAGCATCCCTGCCAGAGTCGCAGCTTGATCCAGACTCACTTCTGATGCAGAAACTCCAAAGTATTTCTTACTCGCATCTTCTACACCCCACACACCATTCCCAAAATAAGCATTGTTAAGGTACATGGTTAAAATTTGATCCTTACTATATTTTTTTGTTAATTCTAAGGCCAGGAAAAATTCTTTTGCTTTTCTCTCGACAGTTTGATCCTGTGATAGATAGGCGTTTTTAGCCAGCTGTTGGGTAATAGTAGAACCACCACCTGAACGACCAGCAGTGATAATCGCCAAGAAGAAACGACCATAGTTAATCCCGTCATTTTTATAAAAAGAACGGTCTTCTGTCGCAATAACGGCATTCTGCAAATTTTTACTGATATCAGTCAATTCAACATAAGTTCCTTTTTGACCAGACAAGGCACCAGCCTCCTTTTCTTCACGGTCAAAAATGAGAGTTCGAGTTTTCAAGGCATTTTGCAAATCATTGACATTGGTTGACTTGGCTACAGCAAACAAATAGGTTCCAACCAGCAAGCCTGCACTCAAACCTAGTATAAGGACAATCTTTGTTAGATGATAGCGACGCCAGAATTTTCGAATTGGACCTACTTGGGCTAATTTTTTTCGATCACTACGAGAGCGACGTAAGCTAGTAGAATCAGAGTCCTCTAGTTCACTTGTTTCTTTTTTAAAAAGAGAAAGAAATTTCTCGAATAATTTATCTAATTTCATGCGTTTATTTTATCATCTTCATCATAGGAAGACAAGAATTTAGCTATTTCCTATCAAAATAGGTCTTTTTTTGTTACAATATCTGTATGAAATTCACATTTACATTACCAGACTCTCTACCTCAAATGACGGTAAAGCAATTACTTGAGGAACAACTCCTCATCCCTAGAAAAATCCGTCATTTTTTGAGAATCAAGAAACACATTTTGATTAATCAGCGAGAAGTTCATTGGAACGAGACGGTAAATCCTGGAGATATTTGCCAGTTAACTTTTGACAAGGAAGATTATCCCGAAAAAGAAATCCCTTGGGGCAATCCTAACCTCGTTCAAGAGGTTTATCAAGATCAACACTTGATTATTGTCAACAAACCAGAGGGGATGAAAACGCATGGTAATCAGCCAAACGAAATCGCCCTTCTTAACCATGTCAGTGCCTACGTTGGCCAAACCTGCTATGTCGTTCATCGCCTGGACATGGAAACCAGTGGTTTGGTTCTCTTTGCCAAAAATCCTTTTATCTTGCCTATTCTCAATCGCTTACTGGAGAAAAAAGAAATTTCTAGGGAATATTGGGCACTAGTTGATGGAAATATCAACAGTAAAGAGCTTGTTTTCAAAGATAAAATTGGACGCGATCGTCATGACCGCAGAAAACGAGTGGTTGATACAAAAAATGGCCAATATGCTGAAACGCATGTAAACAGATTAAAGAAACTCTCAAACAAGACTTCCTTGGTTCGTTGCAAACTAAAGACAGGCCGAACCCATCAGATTCGTGTGCACCTTTCGCATCATAACTTCCCTATTTTAGGCGACCCTCTCTATAATAGTAAATCAAAAACAAGTCGGCTTATGCTCCACGCCTTTCGACTGTCCTTTACCCATCCGCTTACTCTAGAGAAATTAAGCTTCACTACCCTTTCCGATACATTTGAAAAAGAATTAAAAAAAAATGGATGATGGTATCATCCATTTTTCAATATAAGAAAAGCAAGACCAAGAGGCCTTGCTTTTTATCGACTCATGAATTATTTAGCAATTTTTGCGAAGTATTCAAGAGTACGAACAAGTTGTGAAGTGTAAGACATTTCGTTGTCGTACCATGATACAACTTTAACCAATTGTTTACCGTCAACGTCAAGAACTTTAGTTTGAGTTGCGTCAAACAATGAACCGTAAGACATACCTAAGATATCTGAAGATACGATTGGATCTTCTGTGTAACCGTATGATTCGTTTGAAGCTGCTTTCATAGCTGCATTTACTTCGTCAACAGTAACATTCTTTTCAAGAACTGCTACCAATTCAGTTACTGAACCAGCTGTAACAGGAACACGTTGAGCAGCTCCGTCCAATTTACCGTTCAATTCAGGGATAACCAAACCGATTGCTTTAGCAGCACCAGTTGAGTTAGGAACGATGTTAGCTGCAGCAGCACGAGCACGGCGAAGGTCACCTTTACGGTGTGGTCCATCAAGAAGCATTTGGTCACCAGTGTAAGCATGGATAGTAGTCATCAATCCTTCTACAACACCAAAGTTATCATTCAAAGCTTTAGCCATAGGAGCCAAGCAGTTTGTAGTACATGAAGCACCTGAGATAACTGTCTCAGTACCGTCAAGAACTTCGTGGTTAGTGTTAAATACAACTGTTTTAACGTCGTTTCCACCAGGAGCAGTGATAACAACTTTTTTAGCTCCACCTTTAAGGTGTTTTTCAGCTGCTTCTTTCTTAGCAAAGAAACCAGTAGCTTCAAGAACAATTTCTACACCGTCAGTAGCCCAGTCGATTTGCTCTGGATCACGTTCAGCAGAAACTTTAACGAATTTACCGTTAACTTCAAATCCACCTTCTTTAACTTCAACAGTACCGTCGAAACGACCTTGAGTTGTGTCGTATTTCAACAAGTGTGCAAGCATAACTGGATCTGTAAGGTCGTTGATGCGTGTAACTTCAACACCTTCTACGTTTTGGATACGACGGAAAGCAAGACGACCGATGCGTCCGAAACCGTTAATACCAACTTTAACTACCATTAGTGATTTCCTCCTTATGAAAATCATGAAATTTTTATTGTGAAAAGAGTAACTTGAATCACTACAAATCACCTTTCAACAAACCTATTATATAACTATTTAAGTTTAATTGCAAGTACGGGCATTGTTTTTCTATGTTAGTTTCTTTTTCAGGCTATAAATCAAGAACTTCCTTACTATTCATATCGTAGCGATTCTACAGGATCCATTTTACTAATTTTACGTGCTGGGAAGTAGGCTGAGACATAACCAAGTAATAGAGCAAAAGCTAGAGTTCCTAAAATAGATAGAAGATTTAATTCAAAAACCTTCGTGATGGATGGGTAAAAGTGATTTACAACCGCATTCGCCAAACTTCCCACCCCTTGTGCAACCAAAAATGCCAGCAGCAAGGCGATTCCTACAATCCAAATAGCCTCGTAAATAAAAATTCCTTTGACATCGCGATTTTGATAACCAACTGCCTTCATGACACCTATTTCCTTAGAACGTTGCATGATATTAATGTAAATGATGATGCCAATCATGACCGCTGCTACCACAATAGCTTGTGATGAAAGCACAATCAACAATCCCTGAATAACACGAATAAAAGTAATCACAATATCAAGAACCTTCTGTTGAGAAAGAACAGTATACTTCTTATTTTTCTGCAATTCTTCTGTTACCACTTTTGTCTGTGATGGATCTTTAAGTTCCAAGATAAAATAAGATACAGCTTTTGTAAATCCAGCTTCTTTCAAAATTGTTTCCATTTGATTAGACGGCATGAAACTGTTGCTATCCTCCATGTCATCTTCATCATTGATTACACGCACAATCTTCGTTTGAAATTGAGCAATCTTGCTAGCTTCAGCAGCATTTTCTACAATGCTGGCTGAGACTGATTTGCCAATAATATCACTAGCCGTCAGATTTTTTCCTGTCTGTTCATTCCAACTTTTTAGTAAACTGCTTGGAATCGTCAAGCCCTGTTCATTTGCATCAGTATAGAGGGAACCGGCTAATACTTTGTCCGCCTCATTACTACTAACAGAAATACTTGTATCCTCATAGAGACTCACTACTTGAGCATAAGAAGGCATCGTTTGACTCAGATCCATTTCTTGCCCATCTATAGTAATATTTGACATGGTCATCCCAAAAGGACTCTCCAAATATTTAATAGCTTCTTTGTCAACTGTATCCGTGATATAGTTCTTATCATCTTGGTTCAAAAAGCCTCGTCCAGCATTTTCTGTGTTTAAAGCAATCTGAACTTGAGAAGGAATTTGACCTCCATTCGTATTTTCATCAATCATCGAAATCAAAGCATTTCCCAAGCCGAAAGAAATTAAGACTCCTACAAAACCGATTGAGGTTGCTAGCGCAATCAATAAGTTACGCCACTTTCTTTCCAGAAAGTTATTTAAAGAAAGTTTGAATTTGTTTTTCAATGATAATCCTTTATTTTTTGACTTCTTCAACGACTTCACCATCCTTCATTTTGATAATCACATCTGCATATGCAGCAACCTCTGGATTATGGGTTACAATCAATACTGTTTTCCCTGTCTGGGCTAAATTTTTAAATACTTCCAATACCATTTCTTGAGATTGAGAATCCAGTGACCCCGTTGGCTCATCTGCTACAATCATATCAGGCTGATTTACCAAGGCACGCGCGATTGCTACACGTTGCTTTTGCCCGCCAGAAAGCTGTTTAACATTTTTAGCCATAAAAGGCTCCATTCCTAAGCTACTTAATTGCTCCTTTGCAATCATTGTCATCTCCCTGTCAGATAAATCTTTGACATAGAGAGGTAGCTTGACATTGTCCAAGACAGATTGATGAGGAATGAGGTTGAAGTTTTGAAACACAAATCCAATCTTGTTTTTACGAAATTGAGTTAGTTCAATCTCTGATAAGTCACGGAGAGATTCCCCTTTAAATTCTAAAACTCCTTCATATTGTCTATCTAGACCACTGATGATGTTTAGCAAGCTAGTTTTGCCACAGCCTGACGGCCCGTAAATCGCTGTAATTTTACCTCTTGCGATTTGCAGGTTTATATTCTTTAAAGCCTGTTCTTGATGTTTACCGTCCAAAGTGTAAAACTTTGAAATATTTTTAATGGATAAAATAGACATTCTTTCCCCCTTGTTTAAAACTGTTATCGTCATACACCATACTGATAGAAAATCCTTCAAGCTACATCAGCACTGATTTCCCCTATGGGCCTACTACTTAGAGTTTTCTCTCTATTGCCTAGTTTGCTTCTGGATGTATATCAAGTAAAATTCATTGTAACAAAAAAGCGGCATTCCCTCAATGACAGAAATGTCACTCCTATAAACTCTTTAACGATATCTTTCTAGATCCTCGGCCCATTCATTATCTAAACTAACGAGTAACTTCCCATTGCCAAACATCCTTGCCATCATTTTTGCTTCTTCATACTTTTGTTTGGCTGTATCATAATCCATCTGAATATAATATTTCCACTCCACCATCAAGACAATCGGTTGTTTTTGAAAATCTCGTGTTTTTTGCCCTATTTTATTTAAGGTCTCGACTGCCCTCTTAAAATAATGAAGCAACCCCATAACCTCTATACAAGTTAAAGAAGCTAACAAGGAGTCTCTAAGTAAGTCCAAACAATCGAACTCTATCTTATCAACCTGAGAACTTAATTTGTCATGAAAATAAAGAATAGTTTCATGCTCAGACTTTTTTATCTCACCCTCGTTTAAACCATCCATTAACTGACAAAGAAAATACAGTCTCAATTTCAACAATTCCTCAGCCTTATATACATCTCTGGATAGTAAGTCTTGAAGACTGTCCTCAATCACACCACTTCCGTATAAAGAATTACTAGTCGCTCTCACTGCATCTATTGCCTGAAGGCAGTCCACTATCATCTTCTCATCACGGGGCAGGTCATCATAAAAACACTCGAAAATCTCATCAAAATATTCTTCCTTTTGTTCTTGCAACTCCTTGTCTCCATAGTCAGGGTGATGTAAAAGAAAGTACTTTAATTCTTGGTAGCGTTTAGGCAGTTCCTTATAATCTGGCATCAAGACGTAGGATGGAATTTCTAATCTATCTGCAATATATTCTAGTGTTTTTATAGTCGGTCGAAATTCTCCTTTTTCGATTCTCACCAACTGACGCACTGATAATTCAGACTCATCCCCACAAAAAACTGGACGACTAAGTCCTTTCTCCTCTCTTAAAAGTCGCACTTTATCCCCTAACTCATTTATCTTGTTCATTTGCCCCTCGCATGATTATAAAAGATTTGATTTTCAAATAAATATATGCGATGATTATACCATTTTTCAAATAGAATTACAAAAAAAGAGACAGGGATTCCCTGCCTCTAGGCTGATAAACAATTATTTACGGCGTCCTGGTCTTTCTTTGTAGCCATAGTAAGAATCTTCGATGATTTCTTGCATATGGTCAACCATTGGAAGGCGTGGGTTAGCTGGTGAACATTGGTCTTCGTAAGCAAGGAAGGCTAATTCACGTGAATGTTCTTTCCATTCTTTTTCGTCGATACCTTGTGCTTTGAAGTTCATTTGGATACCTACGCGCTCACCAAGTTCGTAGACAGCTTTTGCGTAAGACTCCACACCTTCTTCTGGAGTAGAAGCTGGAAGTCCAAGCATGCGTGCGATATCTTGGTATTTTTCATCTGCACGGTAGTAGTTGTACTTAGGCCATGTTGCTGTCTTAGCTGGACGTGTACCGTTGTAGCGGATGACGTATGGAAGCAAGATAGCATTTGTACGACCGTGAATTGTGTGGAATTGCGCACCAATCTTATGAGCCATTGAGTGAGAAATACCTAGGAAGGCATTGGCAAAGGCCATACCAGCGATTGTTGAAGCGTTATGCATTTTCTCGCGTGAGTGGAAGTCTGCATTCTTAACTGAGCTTTCAAGGTTTTCGAATACAAGCTTGATGGCTTGAAGTGCAAGTCCGTCAGTGTAGTCGCTAGCCATTTGTGATACGTAAGCTTCAGTCGCGTGAGTCAATACGTCCATACCAGTGTCCGCAGCAACAACTCCAGGAACTGTCAATACCAAGGCAGGGTCTACGATTGCCACAGTTGGTGTCAATGAGTAGTCAGCGATTGGGTATTTGCGGTTGTTTGCTTTATCAGAGATAACGGCAAATGGTGTTACTTCAGATCCTGTACCAGATGTTGTTGGGATTGCGATGAATTTAGTCTTCTTACCAAGTAATGGGAATTTGAAGGCACGTTTACGGATATCCATGAATTTTTGAACAAGGTCACGGAAGTCCACTTCTGGTTGTTCGTAGAAGAGCCACATTACTTTAGCAGCATCCATTGGTGATCCACCACCAAGAGCGATGATTGTATCTGGTTTGAAGGCACGCATAATCTCAGTACCACGGTTTACAGTTGTGATATCTGGATCTGGTTCTACATCAGCAAAGATTTGGTAAACAACCTTATTGCGACGAAGATCAAGTTGCTCGATGATACGATCAAGGAAACCAAGCTCTACCATGGCATGGTCAGTAACGATCATGACACGTTCAACGTCACGACATTTTTGAAGGTATTGAATTGAATCACGTTCAAAGTATGTTTTTGAAGGAAGTTTCATCCATTGCATGTTATTTCTCCGTCTTCCGACTTTTTTGATATTCAAGAGGTTAATGGCACTAACGTTATCCCCAACTGAGTTGCGTCCGTAAGAACCACATCCAAGTGTCAATGATGGCAAGAAGGCATTGTAAACGTCCCCGATACCACCGAAAGTAGAAGGTGAGTTACAGATAACACGAATAGCTTTAACAGCTTTACCAAATTCTTTAGTCAATTCTTCATCAGCTGTGTGGATAGCTGCTGAGTGGCCAAGACCGTTAAATTCAACCATTTGACGAGCCTTAGTAATACCATCTTCACGGCTTTCAGATTTCAAAACTGCGATAACTGGTGATAATTTTTCACGAGTCAATGGCTCATTTTCGCCAACTTCTTTACATTCTGCAGCAAGAATGTTTGTTCCTTCTGGAACTGTAAATCCTGCTTGTTCTGCAATCCAGGTTGCTGGTTTACCAACGATGTCAGCGTTCAATTTTGCACCAGCACAGTTTTTGCTATTTGCTTTCACGCCGAAGCAGAATTCTTCAAGAAGTGCTTTTTCTTTTTTGTTTACAAAGTAAGTGTGATATGATTTGAACTCTGCTACAAATTCATCATAAATTTCTTTATCAATGATAACCGCTTGTTCAGATGCACAGACCATACCATTATCAAATGATTTAGACATAACGATATCGTGTGCTGCTTGACGGATGTTTGCTGATTTTTCAACATAAGCTGGAACGTTTCCGGCACCTACCCCAAGAGCTGGTTTACCACATGAGTATGCAGCTTTAACCATGGCATTACCACCTGTTGCAAGGATTGTTGCAACACCTTCGTGGTTCATAAGGGCACTTGTTGCTTCCATAGATGGTTCAGTGATCCACTGTACGCAGTTTTCAGGAGCTCCAGCTGCGATAGCTGCATCGCGAACGATACGAGCTGCATGAGCAGATGATTCTTGTGCTGATGGATGGAAAGCAAAGACGATTGGGTTACGTGTCTTCAATGAAATCAATGATTTGAAGATTGCTGTTGATGTTGGGTTTGTTGTTGGAGTGATACCACAGACAACACCAACTGGTTCTGCGATAAGAGTCAAACCTGTTACATCGTCTTCTTCGATAACGCCAACTGTCTTAGTGTGACGCATGTTGTTTACTACGTGTTCACAAGCAAACAAGTTCTTAGTTGCTTTATCTTCAAATACACCACGTCCTGTTTCTTCATAGGCATGTATAGCCAATTCTCCGTGGGCATCCAAAGCTGCCACTGACGCTTTAGCTACGATATAGTCAACCTGTTCTTGGTCGAGTTTACGCATTTCCTCAAGGGCAACTAGAGCTTTTTGCACCAATCCATCAACATGCTTCTCAGCAGCGAGTTTCTTTTCCTCTGGTGTCACAGTTTTTTTATCAGCCATATTTTCCTCCATAGCTTTCAAGGATCGATATCCTTTGTTAATTTTTTCACAAGTTTATTATAACGCATTATTTCAACTTTGTAAACAGTTTCATAAACATTTCACAAAGAATTTTTTATTGTTTGTGAATTTTTTCTCATTTTCTTTACTTATCAAGTTTTTTCTTTAGAGTTTGTGAAATGAATTTCAAATATTTTTTTATTTCACAAGCTTGATTGGAAGAGGAACTTGGAAAGAGATAGATTTTCTAGTAAGCGCTTACTTTTAGATGATAACAATACCTCCTTTGATAAGGAGGCTTTATTTTTGTTGAAAAACGCCTTGTTTAAAAGTCCCTTCATAAACAACTTCTTGTTCTGTTGTTAGTTTTCCTTTTCCTTCAGCCTGACCATTTACAAAATCACCTTCGTAGGTCCAGCCTTCTTTGGATTGAAAGGTACCTTTTCCGTTGAAGGCTCCATTGCTGAAACCACCTGTATATTGGTCTCCATTTTGGAAGGTGATGGTGCCTTGACCATTCATTTTACCTCGGACAAGACTGCCGTCATAAACAATCGTTCCATTATCGAGTTTTAAGACACCTTTTCCGGGAATATTTAGAAAAAAGACGAGTACAGCACAAAAAACAATCGTAACTACTGCCAAAAGCTCTAAACGTTGACGAGTCAGATAGACACGATACTTTTCGTAAAAATTCTTAAGATTTTCCATCTTCACTCTCCTTCTCTAAACGTTCTAACCATGCTTGACACCCCTCTTGAACACGCTGATAGGTTTCCTCAAAATCTCCTGTATACCAAGGATCTGGAACACTTTCAGATGCAAATGAGTAAATCTTATCTTGACAGTCTACTGGACACATCTGACGTAAGTCAGAAACATTTGAAGCATCCATTCCGATAATATAATCAAAGGCTTCAAAATCTTCCTTACTAATCTGAAGCGATGTTTTGGTTTTGTCGTAAGGAATCTCATACTGTTGAAAAATCCCTTGAGTTCCCTTATGAATCGGATTGCCATGTTCCCAAGAAGAAGTCGCTCGACTTTGGATTTCATAATTATCTGTCATTGATTTCATAACAAACTCAGCCATAGGGCTGCGACAAATATTTCCCAAACAGACAAAGACTAGTTTTTTCATCCCATTTCCTTTCTTTTATAGAAAAACGGGAGTTAGTAATCCCGTCTTATTTTTCAATTGCGCCTTCTAGTGAAGCTGTTTCTTTCAGCGGTAATACGGTCTTGATAGCAGCTAGTTCAAAAGTCAAGTAAACTCCATCTACATCAAGAACAATCGTTCTCTTCTCAGTATCTACTTCATCGACTGTTCCGTAAAGTCCACCGATTGTAATCACTTCATAGCCTTTTTGCAGTTTATTTAAGCTTTCCATACGTTTTTGTGCTTGTTTCTTTTGAGAGCGTTGCATAAAGAACATCAAGGCAAACATCGCTACAAGCATAATTAAAAATGTATAATTTGGATTCATTGTATTCTCCTTTGTCTTTTACATAGGACTACTATATCAAATTTCAGCTACTTTTACAAGATTGTACCTTGCTTTTCTAGTAAGAAAAATCAGAGCTTGCGCCCTGATTTTTAGGATTATTTCAAGTTTTGAACGACTTTTACTAGATTTTCTACAGTAAAGCCATATTCTGCCAATACTTTTGGTGCTGGGGCAGAGGCTCCGAAGGTATCAATACCAAGAACAGCACCATCTAGTCCAACATATTTGTACCAGTTTTGACTTGCACCCATTTCGACTGCAACACGACGGCGAACTGCATTTGGAAGGATTTCTTCCTTGTAAGCTGCATCTTGTTTATCAAAGACATCTGTAGATGGCATGCTGACTACGCGGACTTTTGCACCTTGACTAGCCAATTCTTTGGCAGCTGAGACAGCAAGATTAACCTCTGAACCTGTCGCAATCAAGATGGTATCAAAGTCTGCTGCATTTTCATAGACAACATAGGCACCTTTTGCAACCTTGTCGAAGTCTGTTCCTTCTTCAACAGTCAAGTTTTGACGTGTCAAGACAAGGGCAGTTGGTGTTTTTTCGCTTGTCACTGCAAGGTACCAAGCTGCTTGCGTTTCACGCGCATCTGCTGGACGGAAAACATTCAGATTTGGCATGGCACGAAGACCTGCTAAATGCTCAACTGGTTCGTGAGTCGGACCGTCTTCCCCAACCGCAATAGAATCGTGGGTAAAGACATAAGTCACAGGAAGTCCTTGTAAGGCTGACAAGCGAACAGCTGCCTTCACATAGTCAGAGAAGACGAAGAAAGTTCCACCGTATACACGAAGTCCACCGTGAAGGGCCATCCCGTTCAAGATAGTTCCCATGGCAAATTCACGAACACCAAACTGAATGTTACGGTTCAAGCGATTGGTATCATCTTGAAGTCCATCAGTCTTGATATAAGTCATGTTTGAGTGAGCTAGGTCAGCTGATCCACCTAAGAAGGTTGGTAACTTAGCTGCCACAACGTTCAAAGCATCCTGACTCGAGTTACGAGTTGCTTGAGAGAAGCCATTTTCTAAGGCTGGGAAGTCTGCTGGAGTCACTTCAACTGGATCGCGCCCTTCGATAATTGCTTCCAATTCTGCAGCCAATTCTGGATGCGCTTCTTTGTAATCTGCGACTAGTTTTGCCCATGCTTCATAAGCTGATGCACCACGGTCTGCAACATGTTCTTTGAAATCAGCATATACTTGTTCTGGGATTTCAAATGGTTCGTAGTCCCAACCAAGGGCTTGACGAGTTGCTGCAGTTTCATCTGCTCCAAGAGGAGCACCGTGTACGGCATTAGTTCCTTGTTTGTTTGGAGAACCGTATCCAATAACAGTCTTCACTTCAATCAAAGATGGTTTGCCTGAAGCTTTAGCTGTTTCGATAGCTGCATGGATTGCTTCCAAGTCTGTTCCATCTTCAACCAAGGCAGTATGCCAACCGTAGGCATTGTAACGGTCACGAACACTTTCTGTAAAGGAATCTTTTGTCTCACCATCCAAGTTGATGTCATTTGAATCATAAAGAACAACCAACTTGTCTAGTTTTTGCAAACCTGCGTATGAAGCTGCCTCGCTTGAGACACCTTCCATCAAGTCTCCATCTCCACAGATAACGTAAGTATAGTGGTCAAAGATATTGTAGCCTTCACGGTTATACTTAGCTGCCAAGAAACGTTCTGCCTGGGCAAAACCAGTGGCAGTTGAAATACCTTGCCCTAGAGGACCTGTTGTAGCATCAATCCCTGCTGTATGACCAAATTCTGGGTGACCTGGTGTTTTTGAACCCCACTGACGGAAGCTCTTAATCTCATCCATGCTGACATCTTCAAAACCAGAAAGATGAAGAAGGGCATATAGAAGCATTGAACCATGACCAGCTGAAAGAATAAAACGGTCACGGTTAATCCAGTTTGGTTGAGCTGGATTGATACGAAGTTGTTTTGTAAAGAGGCTATAAGCCATCGGAGCCGCTCCCATAACCACACCTGGGTGACCTGAGTTGGCTTTGTTGATAGCGTCAATACCTAGGAAACGAATTGCATTAACAGATAGATTTGACATAGAATTTCCTTTCTATTTGAGGTGATTATTGAATCACACATTCTATTTTACTATTATATGAAAAAATACATAGAATAGCAATAAATCAATTCGACTCTAGATAAGTCTCGTGATTTCTACTCTCTGGTCGCCTGATAGTAGGGAAGTAAGCGTTCATAAGCTTCTTCTAATTTTTCTAAAATCACTTCTAATGATTGATTTTCAATAAAAGAAATATCTGCTTTAACTAACACTTTACGGACTTCTTGATTGGATAGTTTATTTCTTAAAATTTGACGATTTTCTTCGTTCGCATCCCATCTTTGACTTTGACCATCTGAGTAGGCTAGATAATAAATCCCTTTGACGGTTGGAATTTCTAAAACTTTAGCCTGCTTGCCTAGAGTCTCCTCATTCTTCTTACGTTCGATAAAACTGACTTCTAGTGAGGCTCCAAAATCAGAAGAACTTCCATACAAACGAAGAGCCATCATAGGTTCTGTCACTTTCCCCTCACGTTGTAGATAAACCCAAAAATGTGGTCGCAAACGCTGTGCCTGATTCATCCACTGGCTAGTCTGTTGGAGTTGCCATTCTGGATGACTTGCTTGAAAGGCTTTAGCCAGTTCTGTAAAATCCTTCCGAGCCTCTTGACCTTTTTGCCGCAAGGTCAACATGTTTTCTCTTTCATCACCAGCTTTATCTGGATTACGGTACTGCAAACCCGCAAAGTCTAGATAGTCTCTTATCTTATTCAACATCCACTTAACCTCCTCTAACTAGCAAAAAATCAGGATAAACCTGATTTTACTTATTCTGTATCTACAACGACATAGCGATTTGGCTCGTCACCCTCAGAGTAACTAGTCACGCCATCCATACGCGAAATAATACGATGGATAATCTTGCGCTCACTATTCGACATTGGATCTGTTTGATGGCTGCGACCTTCTTCTAAGACACGAGTCGCCAATTTTTGCGCATAGGTCTGCAAGACTTCTGCACGGTGTTCAACATAATCATTGACATTAATAGTAATGTAGAAGGTTCTTGAATAGCGGTTGTAAAGATAATTTTGAGCCAATAGTTGTAAGGCCTTCAAAACTTTGCCATGGTAACCGATAATACGACCTGGCTCATTTGTATCAATTTGTAAATTGATGCTACGACGGTTATAATCATTTGAAATCGTCGCCTCAACATCCATATCATCAATGATTGTTTGGACATAAGTCGTTACTTCCGTAGCTACTTGTTCAATGTCAAAGCTCGGTTCCACTTTTAAGCCCAAATCTTCTAATTCTTGACTTTCAGTTTGTTCAGCTCGACTCTCAACAATAGGAGTTTCTACTTCTTCCCCGAAACCAGCTTCTTCAAGCTGTAATTCATTTAAAATCTCAATATGCCCAGTTTCTTCTAAAATGGTGTTAGCATGTTTTTCATTTTTCAAAATTTCAGCCTTAACTTCATCAGAAACCCCTTGGCCTTCTTCTTCAATCTTTTTAATTGCTTCTACAACATGCCCTAAATCAACAGTCGCTTGACTGACTGTTTTGACTGGTTCATTTTGTTCGTTAATTTCTTTAGGAACACCCTTTACAGCCTGCTGATTAGCTTTAATGACCGTTGTTTCACTAATAGCTTCAATATCAACTTGAGCTGGTTTTTTACCAAATAAACCAAGAAAGCCATTTTTTTCACGAGAAATGACTTTGATGTGAGCCTTCAGTCTTGGGATATCTAATTCTTTCAATCCTTTCTGGATTGCTTCTTCAACAGTTGAACCTGTAAATACTACCATTACCAGATTCCTCCTTATTATTTCGTTTTCTGAGCCTTTTTCTTGGCTTTTCTTTTTCTATTTTCCAGATCTTTCTGTGCCTGAGCTACAGCCTCACGCTCTGCAATAATCTTGAATGGATTGTTCAAGAAATAGGTTTGCAAGACTTGATAAGCATTGGACACTGTCCAGTAGAGGGCGACTCCACCTGGGGCATAAACTGCAAAGATAAAAATCAATACCGGAATCCCGTACATCATCGCTGTCGTAGCTCCATTACGCTCAGACAAGGCTTTGTTGGACAACCAAGTACTTAAAAAGGTGAATACAGCTGCTAAAATCGGAAGAACAAGGGTTGTATCCACACCACCAAGGTTAATCCATAAGAAATGACCTGTCTTTAAAAAGTCAACTCTTGATAGAGCTTGGAACAAGGCCAAGATAACCGGCATCTGAATCAAAATCGGCCAAAGAGAATCTGACTGTCTGACACCCATTTCTTTAAAGACTTTACGCATTTCTTGCTCTAGCTTAGTTCTGCTTTCCATATCTCGACCTGGATATTGTTCTCGAAGCGCCTTAATACGTGGTTGAGCTTCCTGCATTTTTCTGGAAGCCACCATTTGCACTTGAAAGACTGGCAAAAGCAGTGTACGAATCAAGACCGTAAAGAGGATAATCCCCACTCCAATACTGATATCAAATGATAAAAAGCGAATGATTTCAGCAAAGAAGTAAACAAATTTACTCCAAAAATCAGCCGAATCGGCTGTAATATCGCTAGTTGCCCCATTTGTTGCACAGGCTGTCATAATCAATAGGGACAGTCCTAGCAAACTAGTCAACTGTAGTTTCTTTTTCACTCCCATTTCCTTCCTGGTAAATCTTTGATAATTTTAATACGTGGAGTAGGTTTTTCTCCATCTCTGCATATCCCAAGGTTTCGACCCCTTTTCGAGCAATGACAACAAAATCGACATCTTCTGCCAGACTCCCTTTTGCATTCTGGATAATATGCCGAATCCGTCGCTTAATTTGATTTCTAGTGACGGCATTCCCCAGTTTTTTGCTAACTGATAGACCTACTCGAAAATGGTTTTTCTGATTTTCTAGTTGGTAGACAACAAACTTGCGATTGGCAAAACTTGTCCCCTCCTTGAAAATCGCCTTAAAATCTTTCTCTCTTTTTACACGAAAGTTTTTCTTCAAAACTCAACTCCATCTATTAAATTACTACTATTATACCATATTTTTCAAAAAAGCCAATCATAGCAAGGTTTTGGACATTTCCATCAGAAAAAGAAGCTGGAAAAATCTCTTTCCCAACTCCTTGTACGGAATATTTTTTCTGATTTTAGTTATTTTTTCAAGCGTTCAACGTCACGGGCAATGACCAATTCTTCATCTGTTGGAATAACCAAAACACGGATTTTCGCTGCCTCTGTTGAAATGTCTCCTGTCACACCAAAGACGTTCTTCTCTGCGTCAACATCACAGCCAAACCAAGAGATACCTGAGATAACATCTTCACGTACATTTGCAGCATTTTCACCGATACCTGCAGTAAAGATAATAGCATCTGCTCCATTTAGGACCGCAAGGTATTGACCGATATGTTTTTGGATACGGTCAACATACATTTCATAAGCCAAAGTGGCATCGTGGTCCCCTTCTTTCATAGCAGCAATCACATCACGCATATCACTGGATTTACCTGAAACCCCCATTAGTCCTGATTCACGATTAAGGACGTGACTAATGTCCTCAGGAGTATTAAAGTCCTCTGTATATTGCATTAAGTAAGGAATGATAGCTGGGTCAATATCTCCTGTACGTGTTCCCATCATCACACCACCAAGTGGAGTGAATCCCATTGAAGTATCAACAGATTGACCACCCTTAACAGCTGTGATAGAAGCTCCATTACCAATATGGCAAGTAATCAATTTCAAGTCTTCTAATGGACGGCCCAAGAGTTTTGCAGCTTCTCCTGCTACAAACTGGTGACTTGTACCGTGGGCACCATATTTACGAACCTTGTTTTCTGTGTAATATTTTGTTGGTAGAGGATAGCGATAAGCTTTCTCTGGCATAGTTGTGTGGAATGAAGTATCGAAAACAACTACACTGGTGATGTCTGGCAACAATTCCTTGAAGGCACGAACACCTGCCGCATTAGCTGGATTGTGGAGAGGAGCCAACAAGCTCAACTCTTCAACTTTTTCTAAAACATCTCCCTCAACAACTGTTGATTCTTTGAAATATTCTCCACCTGCAACAACACGGTGTCCAACACCTGTAATCTCGTCATAAGCCTTGATAATATCGAAACGAATCAAATCATCCAATAAAATTTTAACAGCTTGTGTATGATTTTCGATATCCAAAATTTGTTGTTCAGAACGGCCATCAAATTTTACAGTTGAAATTGAATCTTTCAAACCGATACGTTCAATCAACCCTTTCGCCAATACTTTTTCTTCTGGCATTAAGTATAATTGCCATTTCAAACTTGAACTTCCCGCATTGATTGCAATTGTTTTTGTCATAACATGATACCCCTTTTTAAGCGTTTTCATCTATTATAACAAAATCTATTTTATATTTCAGTACCTTGAGTCCATTTTTGAAAATTTTCTTTAAATTTCATTAAAACACTTGCATCTTGCAAGCTAGCAAGCGGATAAACAAAAGGATCTACTGCTGTTTCACTTTTCTTCTGTAAGATAAAAATCGTCTTGGATTGTTTAGCACTGGCAAAAAGATTTTCAGGCAGACTGATCATGGCAACCAGACTCGCTTCCTCTTTCAACCACCCTTTCAACAAATCACTCTGAGGACTGGTCAACAAATCACTCGGAGAGAGAAAAATAGCGTATCCATCTGACTTGAGATACTTAAGGCCTTGTTCCATGAGCAAGTGATGGGCGTAAGTATGTTCTTGGCTAGAAGCAACTTGATGACGCGACGCAACGGCGTCATCAGGATAATAGCCGACAGGCAAGTCGCTGATGACCACATCGCTTTCTTTGAGCATTTGTGGACGAACGGCATCTCCTTGGACAAAACCAGCCTGCAAACCAATTACATCTGCCATACTAGCCGCCAAATCAATCAGCAAATCATCCACTTCCATTCCCAAGTAATCCACCTTTTTATCAAGCGAGGTCAAGAAAGTAGCGCCCAAAATTCCCATCCCAGAACCCATTTCGAGGATCGTAATCTCCTTCTCTTTAAACAACTCTTCCACAATAAACACCAAAAGTAAAGCAATGGCATCTGGTGTAAACTGGTGATTGGCCTGTAGGGGCTCTGTCTGCCCTGCCTTCATCAAGAGAAACTGGTAGGTCTTGAGCCATTCTTCTTTGCGTAGCGCTAAACGCTTAAGAGCTTGATTGTTCTCTTTGACCTGCTCTAGCTCAGTTTCACCGTCCAGATAGGTGCTATTTTGCTCCACCAAGGCGTCATAAAAGTTGGTCGCCAAATCACTTTGGATGACTTGGACATTCTCTAGTAAATAGGTATAAGCTTGTTCAATTTTTTCAAAATCCATATTCCTATCTTATCAAATTTCCCTTCTTTTTTCCATCCTTATAGAAAAATCACTCCCTGATTAAGCGAGTGATTTTTGGGCTACTGTTAAAAAGAGTTCTGAGTAATTTCCTTGAAACAGGTCTTCAGCGCTATAGAGGATCTGACTATGTACAGATGAAAAACCAAACTGGGCTAGCCTGTTTTCCAGTTCAACCAATTCAAATCCATGATGGTTAGCCTCTGTCTTGGTAAAATCAGCAAGTAGGAGTTGTCCATCTTCCTTCAAATGTTGATGAAACAGTGAGAGAGCCGCATCCAAATCAGGCATATGATGAAGAACACGACAAACAACAATGAGATCAAACTCTTGCTCTAAGGGATTTTTCAGTAAATCTTGTTCCAAAAACTGGATATTCTTGATGTCTTGCTGCTCCGCTTTCAAACGAGCTTGTTCCAGCATTTTCTCCGAAATATCCACCAATGTTACAGACTTAGCTTGCTTGGCTAGGGGCAAGGTTAACAGACCCGTCCCTCCACCGAAATCCAAAATTTCTTTGTCTAATAGAAGATCAATCTGTTTCTCGACTGCTTGACAAACCAAGTTTGCAAGGAAGATATTTTTAGGGGAATCAAAAGTTTCTGCTTTGTGGTTAAAATCATGTTTCATATTTTTAGTTTAGCACAAAGTAGCTTGATTGGCTAGGAATTCTCTTTCTTTTCAGCCTTCTCTTCTGATTTTTTCTTCTCTGCTTGATTACTTGAATCAGTCACTACCTTTTCCTTTTTATCTATTTTCTCTTCTTTGATTTTGACTGAAGGAAAGATGAACTCATATTGACTCTTAGGCGTACGAACCGTCGTCACCAAGCTTGTTTTCTTGTTTTGATAGCTTACCTGACCTAGATTAAAGACCTGTTCCCCACTTTCTTGCTCAACCTTATCTTTGGTTCGCTTAGCCATGGCAAAAGCAATCAGCTTTTCTTTATTCAAAGCATAGTCTTGATAGTGGGCGACTTGTCTGTTCAAGTAAAATTGTAACAAAAGACTAAAGATGGCTGCCATAGTGACTGCATAGAGGAGAACACCTGCCTTAACTTTTTTCTTTTTCCACACGATAGATGAACTCCCTTTCTAAGCCTTTTTGGAACTGGAAATGAAAGCGCACCAGTTGGTTGTCCTCTGTAATCTGAGCTGATTTGAGTCCATAAATCATAGGCTGATATCCTCGTCCACTGGCATCAGTTTTTCGAAAATCATCCGATTTTGACTTACCTATCGCAATTTCCTTGCCATCCTGCTTCATATAGAGGCGATTGCCCTCCACTTTTTCGAATTGCGAACGGTCTAATTCTGCCTCCAGCTGGTCCACAAACAAGAGCCACTCCTTTTGCTCGCTTTGTTGCTGGTAGCGAACTTCTGAAATGAGGAGCTGACTCATGGCTTGAAAGAGGAGTAAACTTCCACTGATGACAATGAGAGCAATCAGTGATTCCAACAAGGTGAAAGCATTGACCTTATGGCTCTTTGATAGCCAACAACTGTTCTGAACCATGATAAACCTCCAATCCCTTTTCACTAGAAAACACCTGAATCTCCACTCCGTTTATCTTTACCTGATTTTGACCTGTCTGCAAGGCCATCTTAGCTACCCTCAAGACTTCTTCCTTTTGCAAGATTTTTGCTTCTTCTTGCCTATTTTTTTGAATTTGTCCCAAAAGGAGCGTCGCGATGCTGGCAAAGATAGCTAGAGCCACTACTGCTTCCAGTAAAATCACTGCCCTAATTTTTTGTTTCCTTAATGCGTTTAATTTTTCCATTTCCTAGATATAATTGATAACGAATCGCTCCTTTGCTGGTCTGAAATTCAACCTTAGCCAGGGATGAATTTCCCCCAGCTCGGTCAAATGTGATACTTTGTCCTGATGGTGCCTGAATTCCTTTAGGAACGGTCAACTTTTGGCTGCCATTACTAATGGTCTGTCCGTCTATGCTCAAACTTGTCTTTTGCTGACTAGCTACACTGCGTTTTTGTGTTTCCCGATAAAGTTCTTCAAACTCCATAAAGAAAATCTGCTCCCCTACCGCCTCAAAAGTGGACTGAACAGAGCCGGACAAGCCCAAGGCAAGGATACTCACAAGTCCCAAAATCAAGAGACTTTCAAGCATGGTAAAAGCCTTAATCTGCAACGGTTTGGCTGGTATTTTGTTTAGCATGGTATTCTTTATAAGCTTTAGCCTGTTCTTCCGTGATGCGCCCATCGTCTTGTAACTTGCTTAGGCTAGCTTCTTCATTCTTATCTAAGCTATAAAGTTCTGCCTGGCTTTCCACCACCTTAACAACAGCAGCTTTTCCTTTGTCATTGACTGCTTCTTTTTGCTTGGTCAGATTAGGTACAAAGAGTAATAGAAGCACGCTGATGATGAGCAAGACTACCAACATTTCCACAAGTGTAAAAGCTTTAACCTTAGCTTTTTTCAATAATGTCATCATTTTTTTCATGTTAAAAATTTACCTCCATATTTTGATACATAGGCATGAGCATTGCCGCATAAAGTAAAACGATAATCAAAGCCACAAAGATAAAGACCAGTGGCTGCACTAAGTTCATGGTGCGATTGACTCGAGTAAAAAAGGCTTCCCAAGTTTTTTCAGCATAGATTTCCAACTCACTCCCCAGCTTGGACTTGACTTCCCCATACTCGATAATGAGACTCAACTCTTTCTTAAAGAAAGGATAGGTTGCTATAGTTTGAGAAAATTCCCGGCCATTTTGTAGGGATTGAGCTAAGTCTTGACCGATTTCTTTAAAGAGCTGGGAACCTTGTTCCTGCATCATTTGAAAAATCTGCGTCAACTCCATCCCTTGAGAAATCATATTACCCCATTCACGCGCATAATAGGCTGTCAAATAAGTCTGAACAAAGATTCCAAGGAAGGGAAGACGCGCTAAGATAGAAAAGACACGCATTTTGGAACTTCTTTTATAGAAAGTTAGTGCTAAAAGGGCAAGTATGGAAACAAACCCCACCATTCCTAGAAAGATTTGTGGCAGATTTCCAATGATTTGGGTGGCAATATTGCTACTATCCAGTTGTGGTAGTAGGTAGTTACGCAGCCCCAGCATAATTAAGAGAAGAAACCCTAGCAAAATCAAAGGATAGGTCGCTACTTCAATTAATTTTTTCTTGACCTTGGCTAGATTGTCTAGATACTCTTCTATCTTTCCCAAACTCAGGTGGAGGTTCCCATGAACTTCAGCTAGGGATAACTGAGTGACAATGGCACTTGAAAAACCCAAACTTTCCATCATTTCTGAGAATGATTTTCCCTGAGACAAACCTGTGCGCATCTGGGTCACGCACTGCTTGTCCAACAAGGCACTCCTATCTAAAAAGGAAATAGTCTCTACCAGATGAAAACCGCTGGAAAAGAGATTGTTAAACAAGGTGATGATATTTTTTTGCTTAGCTGTAGCTAATTTTTTCCGTTTCAGCCTGAAGACTTGTGATATGTCCATCTTTAAAAAGCTGGTCAATCTGCGCATTCCAGCTAGTTGGCTGGTGTTCTTGATAGTCTTTGTTTGCAAAGTCAACGATTCCTCCTCCCCCGATTAATCTCTGGTAGCAGACTCCTTGCAGAACGACTGCTAATTCCTCCTCACTCACACCCAACTCCAGCAAGCGCTCATAAACACCTCTGATACTCTTGACATGAATAGTTGAAAAGACTGTCGCCCCTGTCAAACTGGCTCTGACCACTGCACGCGCCGTTTCGCTGTCTCGAATTTCTCCGATAATCAAGAGATCTGGTCGATGACGTAGGGAAAGTTTGATGAGATTTTCATACGTCAACCCGATTGCTTCGTTCAACTGCAATTGGAGCATGTCGTCCTGCTTGATTTCTACAGGATCTTCGATGGACATAACTTGCTGTCCCTTAAAAAGGGACTTAGCTAATTCATGCATCAAGGTTGTCTTGCCACTGCCGACTGGGCCAGCAAAGAGATAGAGACCACGTTGCCTATACTGCTTGCCAAGTTCTTCAATATCCTGAAACCAAAAATGCAAATCCTGCTCCTCATCATGCAACAAGCGAATCACCAAACTCTCCTGCCCTCGATAATCGCCTACAGTAGATAGACGTAGGGACGCCATCTTCTGGTCATAGGCATAATCACAGGAACCAAGTTGACTACGTCGCTTTTCTCCAACATTCATACCCGCCACAAACTTAAAGTGACTGATGACGGCCGCAAATTTTTCGAAATCATAACAACCGATTTTACAGCGCTTGTCTCCTACCCTCATATGAAGTTCATAGGCGTCTAACTTAGGGACAAAATAAATGTCTTGCGCCCCTTTTTTCCGGGCCGAACGAATGATTTCTTGTGCAATTTCTTGAACCATACTTACCTCCTCACCTATACTATTCGCAAAGATTTGGAAAAATAAAAAAAGCAACTCCAAAAAGTTACTTTTTCTCTATTTTAATTTCATACGGCAAGAACGGTGCCTTTCCTGACCTGTTTGTTTTTCATAGCCTGGACGTAATTTTTCATCTGGGATAACCTGCTCGTCCTGCAAAAGAGCCAAAGAATGGTATTGTTGTAAATAGTCGTCACATTCATCACACCAGCGTTGGTCTTCTGGATCCCAAAAAATAGTCATCAAGTCACTTCTACTTTTATAAAGAGGGGATTCTTGTTCCAGTCTAAACCAGCAAGTTTTATAGTATTTGAGAGCATCATAATACTGATCAAATTTTCTACTTGCTACAATATCTTCTTCCCAACCTTCTATAAACCACCAAGGTTCAAAATCTCCGTACATTTCTATAACACGATACATATTCATTCATTCCTTTGTACCGTATATTATAACCAATTCCGCTAAACAAGGAAAGAAATATGCTCATTTCTTAATTTTTTTGATAAAAAATCCAGCCATCCTATGATGACTGAATTTCTATTTGCTTATGTTCCAAAATGTTTTTACTACTTAAGCTTCTGAAATATCGTTTTCGATGATGACCTTGATGGCATGGTGGTCTGCTGCCTTACTGAAGACTTCATAGGCTTTTTCAATTTCACTTAGTTTGAAATAATGAGTTACCAATTTTTCTGGTTCAATCTTATGACTTTCAAGAGCTTTCAACAATTGTGGAGTGGTATTTGTAGATACCAAACCAGTTGTTACATTGATGTTGCGAATCCAAAGTTTGTCCAAATCGAATTCAACTGGTTTACCATGTACACCACAGTTGGCAACTGTTCCGTCTATACCGATAATCTTTTGACAGAAATCAAATGTTGCAGGAATACCAACAGCTTCGATAGCAACATCTACACCACGACCATCTGTCAAATCATAAATTTCTTTAATGGCTTTTTCAGGGTCTGAAGAATTAACCTTATGAGTCGCACCAAATGATAAAGCAGTTTCCAAGCGGTTATCGTCTAAGTCCACCATAATCAATTTGGCTGGTGAGTAAAATTGGGCTGTCAAAAGAGCAGCCAATCCAACTGGACCTGAACCAATAATGGCTACGCTGCAACCAGGTTCTACTTTCCCTTTCAAGACACCAATTTCATATCCAGTAGGTAGAATGTCTGATAGCATAACTAAGGCTTCATCTGACAAGTCTTCTGGAGTGTGGTAAAGAGTGTTATCTGCATGAGGGACACGTAAATATTCAGCCTGCATACCATCAATCAAGTGACCGAAAATCCAGCCCCCTTCGTCTTCACAGTGGGCATAAATTCCTTTTTTACAGTAGTAGCATTTACCACAGGCACAGACACAAGAAATCAAGACCTTGTCGCCTTTTTTGAAGTTAGAAACTCCTTCTCCAACTTCTTCAACAATCCCAATCCCTTCGTGACCAAGAATGGTACCACTTTGGCAAGCGGGAACATCCCCTTTGATAATATGGAGGTCTGTTCCACAAATAGTAGTTTTTACGATACGCACAATAGCGTCTGTTGGCTTGCGAATAACTGGTTTGTCTACATCAACAAAAGAAGCAAGTCCTGGTTTAACATAAGTATAGGCTTTCATAAAGCATTCCTCCGTTTTTTTATTTGTACTATTTATAATATAATTGTAAACCCTTTCATTTGCTTATTCAAGTTTTTTTGTGATTTTTTTAACTTTTTTATTTACCAGTAAAGTACTATAGATAAAAAAGCAGAAGCTAGTCTCTAACTCCTGCTTTCTCTCTTATGCTTGATAACGTTTCACACCATCTAGATAGGTTGCTACCAATTCCAAATCTTTATCTAATACGATAAAGTCTGCATCATATCCTTCGCGGATTTGGCCACAGACATCGTCAATATTAACAGATTTAGCTGGGTTAAGGCTGGCCATCATGACCGCTTCATGCGGATTCGCAATTCCCCATTCGACAACATTTCTCATACCATCTTTAAGTTTGAGGATAGAACCTGCCAAATTACCAGTAGATTTGAGACGTGCAGTTCCATTTGCTACTACAACAGGGAATTCTCCCAACATATAGTCACCGTCTTCAAGCCCACCAGCTGTCATACAGTCCGTAATAAGAGCGATGTTTTCTGTCCCCTTTTGCTTAAGTAAAATCTCACAAGCTTTTGGATCTACGTGATAACCATCACAGATCAATTCTGCGTAAGTATGTGGGAGCTCATACATAGCTCCTACCATACCTAGTTCGCGGTGTGTTAAACCACGCATCCCATTATAGGCATGTACCCATACACTAGCTCCAGCATCAACTGCCTTCTTAGCTTGTTCAAATGTCGCATCTGAGTGTCCAAGTGCAACTGTCACACCTTCACCTGTAATAGTACGTACAAAATCTTCCACTCCATCACGTTCTGGTGCAATAGCGATTTTATTTAGCATCCCTTTTGCAGCATCCTGCCAAGAATGAAACTCCTCAACACCCGGGTCTCTCATATAAGTTGGATTTTGTGCCCCCTTAAAAGTTTCTGTGAAATATGGACCTTCATAATAAATCCCACGAATCTTAGCACCTGTTGCTTCTTTATAATGGTTTCCAAGATTTTCAGTGACTGCAAGCAATTGCTCATAAGTGGCTGTTAAAGTTGTGGGCAAGAAACTGGTAACACCGGTACTAAGAAGTCCTTCACTCATAGTATGCAATGTACCTTCAATGTTGTTGTCCATCACATCTACACCTGCATATCCATGAATATGAGTATCCACAAGACCTGGTGCAATGCTATAACCAGTATAGTCAAGAACCTCTGCTCCTTCAGGAATTTGATCCACATGTTTCCCAAATTTGCCATCAACAAGTTCTAAGTACCCACCGCGACGAATGCCAAATGGATAGAAAAACTGATCCGCTTTAACGTAATTAGGCATAATAATGACCTCCTTAAAAGATTACTTTTGATATTTATTATGTCAATTACATTATAAACCTTTCTGATTCATTTGTAAATGGTATAGACCTATTTTCTAGAGATATTTTAAAAGAGCTGGATTTCTCCAACTCTTCTATTTTTAATACAAGTTATTTTGATTTGACTGGCTTGTCTTGAGCTGTTTGCAAGGCTGTAGCAATGGTATCTGCATACAATTTAGCTCCTGCTTCAATCTTACTATTGTCACTTCCAAAATGGACTTGGTCTGTTCCAGTCCAGATCTCTGGATGCTCTTTCGCAACTTGGTTCCAATCTGCTATCGTGATGTAAGGAGTCTTCTCTGCCAATTCTCTCATATAGGCAGCCTCTTTCTCAACGATTGCATAGGTCTCTTTTGTCTTATCTCCCTCATAAGGAGTCACCAAAACCATATGGTGGCCCTTAGGAAGATTTTTTACGATACTATCCCAGTCTTCCTTGTAATTTTCAGGATTATTTACCCCAGTTGCAATAACCACCATCTTTGGTAGAAATTTATTCTGGCTATTGTTGAGCATGATTTCGTTGGCGGTCTTGGTTGTTCTGCTGACTTGTGCATTAATCTGTGCTCCAGGAAGGGCTGTCTGCAAGGCTGTATTAGCTCTTAGTGCTACCGAATCACCAATTAACATAGTGCCATCAGCAATTCCTAAACTATCAGCTTCTGCTCGTTCTGTCATCACCTTGGTCTGGCTAATATTTGTTGCAGCTTGCTTCAAGCCATTGACAGTTAAGTCTGTCTCAAAAGCTCCCACTTGTGGTGCCAGCAAAGTTACTAAGAAGACAATGAAGGCCAAGATTCCAGTACTTGCTGCAAGGATTGTGTGAATATGAGGCAGGGGACGAAGGGCTTGTATAATAGGTGTGTTCTTTCCCGCAATCCAAGGTTCCAGCACATAAAATGACAGGCTGGCAAATCCATAAGAAAAAAACAAAGTCAGTAACACAGCAAGAAGATTTGATGTCAACTGTGAGAAAATGATATAGAAAGGCCAATGGAAAAGATAAACCGCATAGCTAGTATCCGCTAAAAAGCTGATAATCTTTGGCTCCTGCATGTTAGGAGTCTTTTCATGTAAGACACGCGCCGCCAGAATCATAGCAAGGGCTGCAAGGCTGGCAAGCAAGAAGCCCATAAGATAGGCAAAGAGATAGGTAAATTTGACAAAGAAGGTCAAAATGAGTAAGAATCCAAAACCTCCTCCAAAAACCAAAAGGGTCTTGCGTAAATCCCAGATTTTATCCAATTGCTTAACTAGGGAAGTCGTCTGACGAACGCCTACAATCGTTGCTAACACACTTCCCAAAAAGAATGGATAGATATGAGTTAAACTGGAGAAGTAAACAGAAGAATAAGAAGTTACTAGAAAACTACCAATAAACATAGAGAAGAAGCTGATCAAGAAGGCAGCAGCAGACAAGAGAAAGACCATTCCCTTCAACTGACCATTTGATTTAGCCTGTTTGGATAAGAACCAAACTGCCAAGCCCCAGAGGATATAGTAGTGAACCTCAACAGCCAAGCTCCAATTATGAACAAACAAATGAGGAATGAACTGAGATTCATAACTTCCTCCTGTTAGAAGTTCATAGAAGTTGGTCATGAAGCCTAAGACACCCGCAATTTGACCCCCAATTCCAGCCACATAATCTTGGCGAACTAGAAAGGTAAAGGGCATGGTTACCAAGACCATCAAAACCACAGGTGGTACGATACGATAAAAGCGTCTCCTAAAAAATCCAACCAAATCAATTTCATGATTTTTAGAAAATTCTTCGATAAGTAGAGCTGTAATCAGGAAACCTGAAAATGTAAAAAAGACATCTACCCCGAAAAATCCTCCAGGAAAGATGGTCTGAAAGAAGTGATACAAGAGTACCAAAAGTAAACCTGTAATCCTAATCAAGGAAAACCATTTAATACGCATACGAGTTTATTCTCCCTTTCATTGTACACTTTATTCTATCAAAAAAAGAAGAAAAATCCCAAGAGAAAACTTAGGATTTTTAGCTTATATCTATTCCAGTTTAAAAATTACGGCCTGACTTATTATAGCCATATTTTTCTACAAAATACTCACGGAATTCTAAGAGATTGTCATCCATGATGGCTTGTCGCACTTGCTTCATCAGGTTAAGCAAGAAGTAAAGATTGTGGTAGCTAGTCAAGCGGATACCAAAGGTTTCATCAGCCTTGAGCAGGTGACGAAGATAAGCGCGTGTATAGTTCTTACATGTGTAGCAATCACACTCAGGATCCAGTGGCGTAAAGTCCTCAGCAAACTGAGCATTTTTTACAACCAAACGACCTTGACTGGTCATACAAGTCCCATTACGAGCGATACGAGTCGGCAAGACACAATCAAACATATCCACCCCACGAATCACCCCATCAATCAAGCTATCTGGCGCTCCCACACCCATCAGATAACGAGGTTTATTTTCAGGAAGCAGTTGGGTTGTGAAGTCCAAGACAGCATTCATCTCTTCGTGGGTTTCTCCCACTGCCAAACCACCGATAGAGTAGCCTGGGAAGTCCATGCTGACAAGGTCATGAGCCGATTGTCGACGAAGGTCTTCAAATCCAGCCCCTTGCACAATTCCAAATAACCCTTGGTCATGTGGACGACGGTGAGCCGTCAAACCACGCTCAGCCCAACGGCTTGTACGCTCGATTGATTTCTTAACGTAGTCATAAGGCTGATAAAACTGAGGACATTCGTCAAAGGACATCATGATGTCTGAGCCCAGATTATTCTGAATAGAGATGGCTTTTTCTGGTGATAGGAACATCTTAGAACCATTGAGATGGTTTTTAAAGGTTACCCCTTCTTCTGTGATATTGCGGCTATCTGCTAAGGAATAAACCTGAAAACCACCACTATCTGTCAAAATAGGCTGGTCCCAATTCATGAACTTGTGGAGACCACCAGCGCGTGCGATGAGTTCATCCCCAGGACGAAGCCAGAGATGATAAGTGTTTGATAGGATAATCCCCGATCCCATCTCCTTTAACTCTTCTGGAGACTGAGTTTTGACAGTGGCTTGGGTCCCAACTGGCATAAACATAGGTGTCGGGAAGGTACCATGGGGAGTGATGATCTCTCCCAGACGAGCTCCCGTGTGTTTTTCTTTCTTAATCAAACGATATTTGATTGGTGAATCTGACATTTTTTACCTCCGAAGCTGGGAAAAACAGTCCCAGTTCATACTTTGTGCCCAAGGGCATACTGTATGATTTTATCAAAAAAAGCTGGAACTGTCACGAACTATGGTGTATAATGAGAGAATGAAATACCCAAAAATTGATTTAAAAACCATTCGTCTGCAGGCCAGACAATTTCAGGCTGAAAATCCCCGCCTCTTTCTCGTCTATCTCTTACCTAGCATGCTGGTCATCTTGTCTGGCTTCCTCAATCCCTTAGAGCGCATCAACGAGTCTATTTTAGAGCAATCCTTTTTAATCGTTCTTGGTCATGTATTCCAAGCCTACCTTTTTCCCCTATTAGTCTCCTTTATCGGGACAATCCTCCTGACCAGTTCAGTCTATACAACCCTGAAACTCATCAAGAATCCCGATACAGAACTATCCGTCAAAAATAGTCTCACTCTCTTCAACGAAGAGCACTTTTCACAAACCTTTTTGACTCTCCTTCTCAAACGCTTCTATCTCTTCTTATGGAGCATTCCTAGTTTACTCGGGATTTACTTCCTCTTTTACAGTAGCTTTCTAGCCAAGAAATTCGTTGTCCTTCATACTGAGTTTCCTAATCTGGATCTCACGTCAATTGAAACCGAGCGTTTCCTCATGACCTTTGGTCTTTACGTTCTAGCAAGTATTTTCTTGATGATTATAGGAAATAGTCTCTATATTCCACAATACTATGCCTATTCACAGGTGGAATTTCTCCTATGTGACACACTAGACTTGGGACAAGCCAAACCAGGACAAATCCTTAAAACCAGCCGTTTCCTGATGAAAGGCTATAAGTTTCAGCGTTTTGTACTAGACTTACAACTCCTTCCTTGGTACTTCCTCAATTGGATTACCTTTGGAATTGCTAGTTTTTCACTCCTACCCTACATTCAAATCAATAAAATGATTTTTTACCGAGCAGTACTGGCTCGAAAACGTCCAAAAGCTTGAAGGTGGCCCCTCAAGCTTTTTTCTATCAATGAGTTTCTCCACCTACCAACTTGAGATCCTGATCTCCATGTTCTATAATAGCCCCGATTGCCGCTTCTAGCCCTCGCCTAATATCCACTAAACTCATAGCTGGAGTAGTCGGTCGATTCACCACCTGTTCCATCATATAAGGAATATGCATAAAACCTGCCTTAACATGTGGAAATTTTTTTTCTACCAAATAGAGGGCCTGATACATCAAATGATTGCAGACAAAAGTACCTGCCGTATTGGAAACAGAGGCCGGCAATCCCTCTTTTTTTATAGCTTGAACCATCGCTTTAATCGGCAAACTACTAAAGTAGGCCGGAGCACCATCTGGGCGAATGGGAAGGTCAATCGGTTGATTACCTTCGTTATCCGGGATGCGTGCATCGTCTTGATTAATGGCCACTCGTTCAGGCGTCAAACTAGATCTTCCACCTGCTTGGCCAATACAAAGGACAAAGTCAGGTTGATAACGGTTTATCTCTTCTTCCAATACTTGGGCCGATTTGTGAAAGACTGTCGGCACTTCTAGCCAACGGACCTCAGCGCCATGGATTTCAGCTGGTAAACCTTTAACGGCCTCCAAGGCTGGATTTACCTTCTCCCCTCCAAAGGGCTCAAAACCTGTCACTAATACTTTCATTTCTAACTCCTCAAAACCAATTTAATGAAACTATTTTCTTAAAAACAAGTATAACATATTTCCCTTATTCTGGATTGAAAAGGATTAGCGAGATTAGAATCGACCTTCAAATTTATTTAAAAAGGAAAATGCTAATCAAGGCTAAAATAGCTGGTCCACCTTGCTTCAAAATAATTTTCTTATCTGCTGTAAGAGAGCCATAAGCCGCAGCCCCAATCACAAATAAGACAAAAATAGTCACAATTTCTAAATTCTGTGAGAAATAAATCCCATACAAGAGAAAGACTCCTAGTAGAGCATTATAAATCCCTTGATTTTTAAACAATGACCTTACAGACGGACGAGCCAGTTCTTCCTTTTCCATGTTAAAGACACGACTGGTTGCATCTGATTGCGTTGCAATACTTTCCAAATAAAAAATGTAAAAATGCTCCAAAGCAACAATCGTTGCTAAAATGATTGTAATAATTGACATCTATTTCTCCTTAAATTTCTATATTCTCAATCCACAAAACCAATTTATTTAATAAACGGTTGAGTTCTGTTTTTTCAGATTCTGTTAAGATACTTTCCATCTCTTCCTTAACCTTGATATGCTTCAGAGGGGGATTCACCACTAACTGCTCCTTGGCATACTTCGTAGCCTCTACCAACACTTCCCGCTGATTTTCAGGATTACGATGACGCTCCACCAAACCTTCCTTTTCCAGAATTTTGAAATGTCGGGTCAAAGCAGCCTGATCAATCTTCAAACGCTCCTGAACCGCTATTTGATTACAAGGGGAATGCTTCAGCAAAAACAGTAAAATCTGATACCGTGTCAAACTAATCCCAAGTCTTTTTTCAAACAATTGCGTACTCGCTTGCTCAGACAAGCGGAGTTGATAAAGCAGATCTTGAATCTCTATCATTTCTTTCTCCTATCTTGATTTATCAATAGTTGACTAATCAATTGTGTTATAAAGTAAAATTGATTGCAAGAATGTTGCTTCAATCATTACAAAATGGTAACTTCCATTTTCCATTCATATTGATACTCAATGAAAATCAAAGAGCAAACTAGGAAGCTAGCCGTAGGTTGCTCAAAGCACAGCTTTGAGGTTGCAGATAAAACTGACGTGGTTTGAAGAGATTTTCGAAGAGTATGACAAAGAAAAAACGAATGAGACTTACTTCCTATCACGAAAGCTAGATCTCATTCGTAAAAATGATATTACCAAGTCTGGTTTATCCATTCATTGAAACGTGAACGTGATCATAGTGATTTTCTGTCACGCTACCACGGTCTGGCATTGGATTCCAAGTATTAGCTGGCCCATATTTGCTATCGAATGGAGCATAGAAACGTTGTTTCCAGATGATGTAACTAATTCCTCGCCTGGCCATGTTTTGAATAGCGTATTCCGCAATCTTATCCCCTAGTTCTGAGCTTTCTGGTACCATAAAGTCGATAGCCAAACCTTTTCCGTGATCTCCACTGTCTCCTGGACGGTAACCACTAAAGGATGTAATACCAAACAAGTTGGCGATTTCTTCTTTAAAGGCAGCTGTTTGTGGTTGGAGGCCTGCATTTTCAGATTTCGCTACCGCAAGTCCAGCATAATCGGGCGCAGCTGGAGCTGCGTAAGTTGTTGAAGCTGTTTTTGTCTCTTCCGGTTGATAAGTAGAAACTGCTGGTGTATCTTCACTTGATGATGCTCTACTTGATGATTCTTCTTTTGCTTCTTCTGAACTTGGTGCAGTTGTTTCTGTTGCTTTTTCTTCTACTGGAGTTGTAATTGGTTCCACTGTTGAAGCAGCTTGTGGGTTTGCTTGAGTTTCCTCTTTCTCAGCTAGAGTCGTTGCCTGAGGAGCTGATTCTTCAACTGGACTGGTTGTTTCGAATGTTTGCTCCGCTGACGTAGAAGAGTCTGTAGATGGTGCCACGTCTTCTGCAGCAGTCACTGTCTCTGCAACTTCTGAATTTGATGCTACTTCTTTTGTGCTTGTAGTTTCTACCGCTTTTGGAGCTTCTGCAATTGGTTGAGAAGGATCTGCAACCTGAACAGTTTGATTATCAACGGTCACTTGATTGGTTGTCAAATCTGCTGTCGCAGTTGTAACTTCTTCACTAGAATCTGCTTGAGGTGTTTGGATTTCAACTTCCGTTACTTCCTCGGCTTCATTGACAGTCGTTGTCAAAACAGTTTCTGGGAAAATCAAGTCCATATTAGTGATTTTATTCAAATTCGCAAGAACTGTGACATCTACACCCAGGGCTTCTGCAATGGTGCTCAAGGTATCACCATACTGAACGGTATAACTTGTTTTGTTGTCCGTTTTAGTCAAATCGTTTTGGATTTGCTCAACACTACGTGCAGTCCAAAGAACTTCTTCTGCTTGGGTTGCCAATACTGGGGCAAATGACAAGGCTACTGTTGACGCTAATAATATTCTTTTCTTCATTCTTTCAAATTCCTTTCAAATGAGTACCTATCTATCATAACACAAAAAATGCAGAAAAAAAGCCCTCTCGGGCCTATTTAACAGAACTGTCTATTCCTTGTAACAAACTCGGTTACTTGAAATAGTTTGTTAGGTCTCTGTCACAAAACTGACACAATCTTCTCGTTACTTGCTCTCAAAAATATAAGTAATATCTGCTAACTCTTGAATCCTGTGATTGCCTTCATAAGACGACTCTAAAAAGTTAAGACTTTGAATCCCACTATTCTGGGCAAATTCCACATCCAGAGTCCGATCCCCTATATAATAAGTATTGTCAGGATTCAACTGATGCTTGTCTATCAGATAGGTAGCCGCTTCTGAACTTGGCTTGCGCGCAAAGCCACTCTGACTGGTTAGAATCTCTGTAAAATAGGACTCCAACCCCAAGTCTCTTAGAATGGTAAAAGCATTATCTCCCTTATGAGTGTAAACAAACTGCTGAATTCCTGATTCCTCTGCCCAAGCTAGCACATCACGCGCACCTGGCATCAAAACTACCTGAGCATTCTTCTCAGCCAAACTCTGGGCACGCACCTGATTTAGCACTTCCGCATCCAGTTTTCTCTCTTCCGCCACCTGCACAAGCAAATCCTGCACAGAAAACTTGAGGATAAACTCCCTCACCTTCCCTTTATCATAAGGAATAACAAACTGACCAAAAGTCTCCTCAATCCCTGACAAAATCGCTTCGTAAGAATCCAATAAAGTCCCGTCTAAATCCCAAATAAAAGCTGTTTTTTGCATTTCCTATCCTTTCAAGCTCATATAGCGCTGGTAACGATAGCGTAGAAATAACCAGCGAAAACCATTATCCAAGAGAGTCCCTGCCCAAATACCGGGCAAGCCCCAACCAAGTACAATCCCCATCAGATATCCTGTTCCAATGCGGATACACCACATTCCTATACTTGTCGCATAAAAGGGAAGCCGAGCATTGCCCAAACCCTGCCAGACTGCTGTATAGATGACTGTTCCTATCGTCATAGGAGTACCAAGTAGTGAAAAAAGTGTCACTAGAACACTAGCCTCCACCGCTAGAGAATTATTCGTATAGAGATGAGTTAGTGGTATACCCAAAGCATAGATACTGAAGGTCAAGGGTAACATGAGGACCAGAGAAAGCCAAAAGGTTTGCTTGCTCAAATTAGCTACTTTTTCCCAATTATCTTCCCCAACTGCTCGGGCCACCAGCATGACCGTTGCCGTAGCGACGCCAAAGGCAGGCATGTAGTTAAACTGAGTCAAGACTTCTCCGACTGCATTTCCAGCCACCACCTCCGTTCCAAAAGAAACAACCAAAGCAATGATCACGACATCTCCAGCCCGCATCATGAGCCGTTCTCCAGCTGCTGGCAAAGCTAAGGTCAATAGTTCCTTATCTAAACCAAAAGTCGGTTTCTCAAAAGGCAACTTTAATTGCGACCATAAAATCACAAGACCTACCAAACGAGACAGAATTGTCCCCCAAGCAACACCCGCTATCCCCATATCAAGAACAAAAATAGCTAGACTTGAAAAAAGAATATTCAAGGCATTGGATAACAAACTAACATAGAGGGGCAAACGTGGATTATGCGTTGCACGAATCAAGGCTCCCAGACTAGTCATTAAACCTAAGAGAACAATCGATCCTCCTACCAAAGATAGGTAGAGTCCACCACTCTCAGCTACATCTCTCTCCGTCCCCAAAAGTCCTAACATCTCTTTCCCAGCGAAGATGGACAAAAATCCTAAAAGGAAACTTAATAGTAAGGTAATCTTCAAGGCCTCAGTCACATGATAGGCTAGCATAGATTGATCCTTCTGCCCCAAACTTTTTGAAATAACACTAGAAATAGCTGCTCCCAGAGCAATGAAAATCGCCTGGTAAATCGTGATAATATTACCAGCTACTGAAACACCTGAAATAGCTATCAATCCTAAATGAGCAACCAAATAACTGTCCACCATTCCCATGAGCATCTGCAAAAAGTTTTCACCCATAGCTGGTAAGGCAATATTAAGAATGTCTTTATTTTTCTTAAACAATCCTTCCTCCCGATGAAAAGAAACTCAGTTGGTTTCCCAACCGAGTTTACTCCCTCTGTCTTAAAGTCCTAGATAAGCCTCAACCGCTGCTTGCATATCAGCAGCTGCCACTGTCGTCTTATGACGAACAGGAGCTGTTTCAAGCCCATCCACTGCAGGCGGCACTGCCACTCCTGAGATTTCATGTAATTGAGCCAAGGCTTCAAAGTCAGTCAAGCCAACTTTCCCAGTTACAGCTTCTACTGCAACTACTGGGAACTTGTATGGACTCGCTGTTGAAGCAATCACTGTCTTAGTCACATCGCCAGTAGCCGCTTGGTATTTCTTATAAACTGCCGAGGCAACTGCCGTATGTGGATCCTCGATATAAGAATCTGACTCATAAACACGCTTGATTTCTGCCGCTGTTTCTTCCTCAGTCGCATATTCAGCTGCAAAGAGTGCAAGAACCTCTGCATCAAAGTCTGTCAATTCATATTGTCCTTGTGTATTCAAGGCATTCATGAGTTCAGTTGTCTTTTCAGCATCATTACCCAAAAGATGGAAAATCAAACGCTCTAAGTTTGAAGATACCAAAATATCCATAGATGGGCTAGTTGTTACCTTAAACTCACGTTTCTTATCGTAAACACATGTCTTGAAGAAGTCTGTCAAAACATTGTTGTCATTTGAAGCACAGATTAATTTGCCAACTGGTAGACCAATTTGCTTAGCATAAAAGGCAGCCAAGATATTTCCAAAGTTTCCTGTTGGTACTGTGAAGTTGACCTTATCACCAGCCACAATCTCACCAGTCTTAACCAACTGAGCATAGGCATAAACATAATAAACAATCTGTGGCACCAAACGACCAATATTCATAGAGTTTGCAGATGAAAATTGCAACTTGTTGGCCGCTAATCTTTCACGAAGAGCCACATCGTTAAACATATGCTTCACATTTGTTTGGGCATCATCAAAGTTACCATCAATAGCGATAACATGAGTATTGTCGCCAGTCTGAGTGATCATTTGCAACTCTTGTACTTTGCTGACACCATCCTTTGGATAAAAGACGATAATCTCAGTACCAGGTACATCAGCAAATCCTGCCATAGCAGCTTTCCCAGTATCCCCAGATGTCGCTGTTAAGATGACAATCTTGTTCTCCAAACCATGCTTCTTAGCAGCTGTTGTCATAAAGTATGGCAAAATAGACAAGGCCATATCCTTAAAAGCAATTGTTGAACCATGGAAAAGTTCCAAGTTATATTGGCCGTCTAATTTCACTAATGGTGCGATAGCTGGAGTATCAAATTTGCTATCATAGGCATTGTTGATACAGTAGTCCAACTCCTCAGCTGTAAAGTCATCTAAAAATGCTGACAAAACAAGCTTAGCAACTTCCCGATAAGAAGCATCTTTCAATTTGTCAAAATCCAAATCTACCTTTGGATAAGTAAGCGGTGTAAACAAACCACCATCCGTTGCCAAACCTTGCAAAATTGCTTGGCTAGCAGTTACTGTATTGTTGGCATCACGCGTTGATTGATAAACTAATGTCATTACTCTCTATCCTTTATCTATAGTCTCATCCATTATATCATGATTTTTCAGAAAATTCTCCTTTTATAAGAGAAATTATAGGCCCAATTCTTCTTTCAAAGGCTGTAAGTAGGTCATTTCTTGCTTATTTCTCATCTCCAGTCCTTCCTCGGCTAGCAGGAATAAGTCTTTGGAAATTTCAATAATCGCAGTTTCTTCCTCATCTGTAAGCTTCTTCTTAGAAAATTGTCGTCTTAAAAACTTATAATTTTTCCCAAATTCTTTAAAGAAAGGTGCTGCTTCTAAGTAAGCTTCTAACTTATCTAAATTAACCAACAATCCTAAGTGAAAAGCTGCTGAAGCGAAGGTTCTATCTAGAGGTTGAGTACACACACTACGAAACTCAACTGTTCCGCGAGTCGTTAAGTCTTGGTACTGATAACTACGATGGGTTTCAAAATCCTTCTCTTGAGGGGAAATAAGAATCTCATCCCCATTAAGAGAAAATGCTTGGATTTCAGGTGTAGCCAAATAGTCCCTAGCCTGAATCGGATAAAAATAAAAGGTTTGTTCATCACGTTCCGCAGTAAAAATTGCAGAATGATCTAGATAATCAAAAAAATTATCCTCATCTTTAAATAGTCTTGCATTGACCCCAACATTTTCTGGATAGATACCATGCATCGATTCTTCCCAGAAAATATCCCTTGAAATTTTCGTATCCCAATCCGCACCTGTAAACTCAGAGTTTGCAAATAAATAAGCCTTAACTGCTTCAATTTGGGTAAAAGCATTAATCACTCGTAAGTAGTTAGACTTTGAAACATCCAACTGAACCTGACTCCCACAAATAAACGCTCCGTATTCAGGGAATTGATGTAAGTCTGATTTAGTCACATTTCTACTTAAATTCAAATAGTCCATCAACATCTGATAGCGTGGGTAAGCCACTGGACAATTATCATTTTTATCCCAGTTGGGATGAATACCACAGCCAACAATAGCATGATTTGATTCAGCTAACTTCTTCTGGATTGCTGCCATATAAATGCTAAAACGTTCTTCAACCTCTTGTATCGTTTCCGCCTTACCAAATGCAAACTCAATCGTAGTATAGGAAACTTCAAATAAAATAGCATCCTGACTTGCTGGATTCACTAACTGAATAGGATTTCCAAAATCATCAACCTTTTCTACAGTTAGATGCAAATCAGAAACTAGATATCTAAATAAGTGCTTGATAACTTCAACGTCTGTAGCATCCCCTTCCAAATTTACAACAGGATATTCCAGCTCAATCCCGACAAACAATCCAGGATTTTCTTTAATATTTTTTAAATACCGATGTTTTAATAAATCGATAGAACGAGACATACTTCCCTACACTTTCTTAATCTAAATAAAATTTGAATAACTATTATTATACCAAAAATAATATAAAAAGGAACGAAGATTTACAACGTTCCTTAACTCTATACTATACCGGCGGCCGGGGTCGAACCGGCACGTCCTTGCGGACACTGGATTTTGAGTCCAGCGCGTCTGCCAATTCCGCCACGCCGGCAAATAGTAACTGGGGTAGCTGGATTCGAACCAACGCATGAGGGAGTCAAAGTCCCTTGCCTTACCGCTTGGCTATACCCCAATAATATAAAATAGGCGAGTGATGGGGATCGAACCCACGCATGCCAGAGCCACAATCTGGTGTGTTAACCACTTCACCACACCCGCCATAATTCTATTAACACGGGCAGTAGGAATTGAACCCACACTGAAGGTTTTGGAGACCTTAGTTCTACCTTTAAACTATGCCCGTAAAATGGAAGGGGAGGGATTCGAACCCCCGAACCCGAAGGAGCGGATTTACAGTCCGCCGCGTTTAGCCTCTTCGCTACCCTTCCAAAATATATAAATGGCGCGAGACGGAATCGAACCGCCGACACATGGAGCTTCAATCCATTGCTCTACCAACTGAGCTACCGAGCCT
>NZ_CAMHUS010000012.1:0-41547 GCF_946188375.1 Streptococcus mitis | reverse complement strand
AAGGCGGTAGACGGATTAAAAACCATTGATTTATCGGGCTTTGTGGGTATTTTGCCCCAAATCCGCCCCAAATTTAAGCCGTTAGAAATATTTCTTTTATTTGCTCGAAGTTTTTATCTGCCAAGGCTTCCATTTGGTGTGAGTATACTTTTAGGGTTATATCTGGGCTCTCATGTCCTAATAGCTTCGATATAGTTACAATGTCTATCCCTTTGAATATCAAGTAAGAAGCGTAAGTGTGTCTTAGACTGTGGTTTCTGACAGGCCTGCCTACCAGTTTCTTAATGAGTTTGTTACAAGCAGAGTTTGAAACTCCAAAACAAACACGGTTCTTTATGTTCGCTTGCCAGTATTTTTTTCTATAAGTTTTTAAAGTCTCAATTGTGTTCTTATCGATCGGGATTTTTCTTTTTGAACTCTCGTTTTTTAAGTCTCCAAAATCTTGAGTCTTTGAATAGTCAAAAGACTTATTTATATCTATTATTCCATTTTGTAAGTCTATGTCATTCCACGTTAAGCCTAGAGCCTCAGAGAAGCGAATACCAGTGACTGAAAGGAGGTAGAGAGTGAAATAGGACACATACTGTATATTCGAGCGTGTGGATGAAATCAGAGCCTTATATTCGCTCTCTTCCAAGAAGTCGTTATCCTCTGACCTGGTTTCTATCTGAGATTTGACTTTAGCATCTTCAGCGAAGTTGTAACTGATTACTTGTTCCCTGACTGCCACTTTTAAAGCGCCTTTAATTTGATAATGGAATTTCTCAAGTGTTTCTTGAGCGTATTTCTCACCGAACTCATTTAGCTTTTTCTGATAATAAAGGGGTGTTATATCCTTAACTTTCAAGTCCTCGAAATATGTCTGAATGTGCTTAAGGTTCTTAGTATATGTATCCCATGTTTTATCTTTAACATGGGGACGCTTGTAAACATCAGACCAAGTTTTTACAAAATCATAAAGCGTAACATCCTTGTTCGTTAGTATATTTTCAGTTAGATCTTCTTCAATCTCTCTTGCTGCAGCTTGAGCCAGTTTCTTGGTCTTAAATCCACTTTTTGACTTTTGCTTGTATTTGCCATTTTTGTCTTTGTAAGAGATACGATATTCCCAACCGTTATCCCTTTTTCTGAAATATGCCATTGAATTTGTACCTCTTTTTTGATAAAATGGGTACAGTAAAGAGGGCTTTTTAATGCCTCTTACTACACCGACCGCCTCACGCTCAGACTCGCCAAAGTTTGAGAGCGTGGGGCTTTTTTGTTTTATGAGAATTTCTTGATTACTTCTAAAATCTCGTTGGCATAATTTGCAACTTCAAGAGGAGTAGATACCGGGAAGATACCTTTATCACGAATTTCTATAGTGCTTTTCTTTGAATTAGAACGATAACGTAATACCCACTTTTTGATATTATCGTCAACTAAAACATTGAAATAGCTTCGGTTATCTCTGTAAAATACACGCTCTGGGGATACTACATCCTTAGCAAGCATTTTAACAACAGTATAGACTTCTAACTCGGCAGGAGTTGTGATAATTTCATCAGCTGCTTCAACAATCTCTTCAGGTTCAGATTCAACTTTTGGAATATCGGTTGTTACTTTTGTTTCAACGCTAGTATTAAGTGCTGCACTTAATTTTTCATTAACTCTTTCTGTGATGAATTGATTAAATCCTTTCACGATGATAGGAGAAAATGTCGTTAGGATATTTTGAGTTACACGACCTTCATAGATTTCTGATGTTAGGTATCTGAGGAAGCTATCTGAAGGAGTAGTGATATTTTCAGTAAGAAACGCTTTAAGATTGTTGAGGTATTTCAATTCAGAAGCTGATGAGACAATATTATCAATATCAAAATTCTCTTTGTGGAATTTGATGATCTCAGTAAATTGGTTTTCTTTGATATCAGTCACATCGATTGTTAAGAATGGAGTTGTGTCCATTTTATTTGGTTCGTCTAAATCAGTAAAGAATTTATATTCTCTACCATTTGTCAAGATACCGAATTTTGATTTAGTAGTTACGAAATATCTGAATAGTTGAGAGTCGTGCTTAGTAAGGTTTTCTGTGATTGATTTACATTCAATTAGGATTTGTGGTTCGCCATCCAAAATAATCGCATAGTCGACTTTTTCGCCTTTTTTAATGCCCACATCAGCAGTAAACTCTGGGACAAATTCAAGAGGGTTGAAGATGTCATACCCAAGCGCTTGGAAGAAAGGCATAATGAAGGCATTTTTGGTTTGCTCTTCATTCGTAATGCTTTGGCTGAGTTCTGCTACACGTTTTCCGACTTGTTTTAAATCGGCTTTTACTTTATCAATTTCCATATTGATACTCCTTTTTATTTTACTAATGCTAAATATTCTTCCTTGACCATGATTTCATTTGTCATGGTTTTTAGGTTGTATTTCTCCATGAAATGAAGGTAGTTGAAATTAGTGAAGTCATCCATTGTTTCAAGTTCTTCTTTTAGCAGGTAGTGTATCATGTTTCTATCTGCTTGGAGTTCGTATTCTTCTCGTCTTCGTTTGTACTGTTCTGGGTCGTGCTCTTTGTGTCCTATCTCGTGATAGATAACTTTCTTTTTCTCAATATCATCTAGGTAAGTGTCTACTGCTATGAGATTGTGGGGTTGGTTGTAAAGTCCTTTATTGTGGGAACCTCTACCATCAAAATAAACTAGATCGATACCTTGTTCAGAACAGACTTGTTCGGGTGTTGTCATAGGCAAGTATTACTTTCTATTTCTCATACGAGCTTCTAGTAGCGAGGAGATAAGATCAAAATCTTCGTCGTTAAGTTCGTGCCCATCGTAAAAGAAACTTTCTGCTGCGTCTTTTTTGAGGTCTATTTCTGCCTTTGTGACGCTATTCCCAGCAATAGCAGGGTTATCTGTTCGTCCGAGCAGGTAGTCAGTGGAGACATTGAAGTAATCGGCTATTTCTGAAATTCGTTCAGTAGATGGTTTTGAATTTTTTAAATTATAAATGGTATTTCTACTGTAACCAAGCTTTTCTTCCAATGAATTTATTGAAAGTCCTTGCTTTTTGGCAAGTTCTTTAATTCTGTCAAATGTCTGAAACATTGATTTTTCAACCTTTCTGAGAACATGACAAAAAATATTTAATATTTCTCATTAAAACACTTGACAAAGTTAATGTGAAGTATTAAAATAGTTTTTGTAAGTTAATGAGTTAGTAAAAAACGAAGTTAAAACTTATCTAAAAATAAATAGCTTTGGCGAGCAAGAAAATTGATAGATATAAGGTTTTATCAAGGTTTTTAATTATGCTTTCATTTTAATACTATACATTAATTTTGTCAAGCATTTTATAAAATAATTTACTAACTCTTTAACTTAACTAATTAAAAAGGAGGAGGAACATGAGCCAACAACATCGTAAGTGGATTGAGCTTGTAAAAGAGCGAATTGAGAAACGTGGATGGTCACAGACGGACTTGGCCATTGTTGTAGGTGTTAGTCCATCAGCTATCACACAACTTTTCAAAGATGGCAAAGGAAGTGATGACTTGAAGCTTCGCATTAATAAAAAATTGCGAATCAGCGAGTCGTGGGAAAGATTTGAGGAGGACAAAGCATGAAAGAAACAATAAACGAATTTCTAAAATTCAGAAGCCAATTTACAAAACGAGAATGGATTGAAATTAACCAAGTCATTGAAGCTCGTTTAAATGAAAAAGCCGACCAGTTGAAACTGGACGGCTCAGATGTAGAAATCATTTCTAAAAGACTAGAAAAAGCTATCTAGAAACGACTTGAATGAGCAGTTGATAAGGAAATTAGAAATAGAAAGGAGAGCGTATGACGGACTTTAAAAATTTAGATTGTCAATTTATCTTTCAAGAATGCGACTGAAAATTATACTGCCGTTAGTAATAGCTTTATCAATGATCCTGCGCTGGATTTTACAGCGGTTGGCATCATGATGGTGGTGCTGGCTAATCACCCAAACTGGCAAGTCTATCCAGAGGAGATAGCCAAGCGAAAAGGTGTTAACCGGAAGACAATCGATAAGTATTTCAAAATCTTTGAAGAGGCTGGATATTTACGAAAAATCAGAAAAAAACCTCCTGGAAATGGAGGGAGTCATATATTTAGATTCTTTTCAGATGTAAAAATATCTGATTTCCAATTCGATATTATGAAACAGAGATTAAACCTGTCTATCAAAAAGGCATCTATGAATTATAATTCTGACATTCCGAAAAGTGAGATGTCAGAAAGTGAGATGTCAGAAAGTGAGATGTCAGATTTTGGGCACTAATAAATATTAACTAACAACAAGTATTAAATAACAATAAATATTAATTAACAACAAGTCCTACTTCTCTTAATAAATAAAGAGAGAAGTTTAAAATTTCTAATTTAGGACTTTGGTTTGAAAGGAGAAGGAAAATGGAAATCAAATACATTTATAACAAAACTCCTCTTGGGTGGGTATGGCAGTTAGTAATTGATGGGTACGAGTTTTTTTATCCATGTGGCGATTTAAAAGCGTTAAAAAAATTCGTCAAATCAGAATTAGAAGTTTTGTTAGACAAAAAAGAAAGTGATAGTAATTACGGCTTGGCATTCCATGCGTGTGGATATAACGGACAAGCACAACAAGAGTACATAGATTATTGGGAAAAACAAGGAGTTAGTGTTTTTTAGAGAGGGGGATTAATAGAAAAAATAAGTTTAGAACCAATTTATTTCATGAACGAAAACGAGATATGCAAAAAGCACCTGACGGCAATCAGGCACTAACTAAAAATTTTCAAGGAAATTATATCATGAATGACTTAATGAATCAATTATTAGATCAGTTTGAAGCTGGATTGATGGACAGGACTTTAAAAGTAATGAACGTCATAACAGATGAGAAAAAGCGTTATCCGATGGAATTAAATAAGTCACAATGTTCTGAGATGTTACTTGGCACAAGAGATACAGGAACGTTTGATGATCGTTTTAATAGCCACGAAGACTTTCCAAGGATTCCAGGAAAACGCGAAAAATATCCAAGGGATGCCGTAATTCAATGGTATCACAACAATTGGCAACGTACTGCTAATTAGAAGAAACGGCATAAATTATTTAACAAAAATTAAAGATTTAGAGGAGAAAAACAATGATTGACAAAGACCAAATTATCAAAGTGCAACAGGAAAAAATTTAACGCATTGAACAGCTGCAAGAGAGGCTACATAAATTATCCATGCTTGGGTTGCTAACTGCAAAACTTTTAGGGCTACCTAAGGAGTTAGAAAAGCCAATGAAAGTAATCCACGACATCTCACATGTCATCAAAGACGTATTAAATGGCATGGATCCAGAACGAGCGATTAAAGAGAATTTGACAGAAGTAGACGAGGAGGAAGAATAATGTTTGAACCACCATTAATCAACCAACTTTTAGGAACCGGCGCAGTGATTTTGGGATTTATTGGTGCTGGGATTCTAGCACGACAAATGGAACTGCACGAACTTGAAAAACAACGCAAGTTGGAAGAACGTGATACGAAGATTATACAAGTGCTTAATGAAGCGGTTGAAATCGGTCGTGAACTTGAACGTGAGGAGATCCGTCAAAACATCCGCAGAGAGTTTCAAGGATTTACGTTTGATAACGAACGTCCTGAAGGTTTGAATCCTGAGCCGTTAGCTTTGCCAGAACCTAAGAAAGTGATTATGAAAGTGCTACGTTGAGGATCAGATAATGACTAGAATTGAACTTGAAAACCGTGTATGGCTTTTGGCCAATTATGAAGAAAAAAACGAATTGCTGGATCTTGGGCTAACATCCAAGGCCAGATATGTGAAACGAGTGCTTGAGCTTGGAAAGGTGTATGCTCATGTTTGATTATGACAGAGATATAATGCAACCGCCTGAAGAACGAGAAGAACTTGACCCAAGCCAATACATCTATGTTGGATGTGGGCAGTATCGATACGTGGGTGATGAAATATGATTCAGGAACTACTTGCAGAAATCGACAACTGGCGAGCTGAGTATATGCATCTTGGAATTGAGCTCGGAGAAATCATCAACAACCAACAAAATATTATTTTGAAATTGCAAAACGAAAATCGGCGTATAAAGCGTGAAAATTGGAATTTGAAGAAGACGAAAGGAAGAAGAAAATGACGCAGATAACTAACAAAGGGAAGTTATTCATAAGAGCAGAAATCTCTGAAAAACAAAAAGAATATATCAGACTTCTTGCTGAATTGAGAGGCGTGACAACGCAAGAACTTCTAGGTCAAGTTGTAGAACGCTTCATTGACCGGAATTTACAACTTATTCAAGACTACAACAATGAATTAGATAACTTAAACAGTAAATCTAGAAGCAGGATTGACATGGATGCATAGGAGGAAACAGAAATGACAAACGAACTAACACATAAACAATTTTTTAACTCACCAGCTGTAAAACAGAAATTTTCTGAAGTGGTAAACGGTAACGGTCAGCAATTTGTGGCCAGTTTGCTTAGTATCGTAATGAACAATAACCTACTAGCTAAAGCTACCAATGAAAGCATCATGACCGCTGCTATGAAGGCTGCAGTCCTTAACTTGCCAATCGAGCCTAGCCTTGGATATGCGTATATCGTACCTTACAAGAACCAAGCGCAGTTCCAAGTGGGATATAAGGGTTTGATTCAGCTTGCACAACGAAGCGGACAAGTGACACGTTTAAATGCTGGAGAGGTCTATGAAAGTCAGTATAAAGGGTTTAACCCTTTGACTGAGGATCTTGAAGTAGACATGACTGCTATTCCAAAAGAGAACGAAAAAGTGGTAGGTTACTTTGCTTTCATGCGATTGGCCAATGGTTTTGAAAAGACAGTCTTTTGGACTAAGGAACGTGTCCAAGCGCACGGCAAGAAGTACAGTCAGTCATTCTCTAGTAAATATAGTCCATGGCAGTCTGATTTTGACGCTATGGCTCGTAAAACGGTATTAAAGCACATGCTTTCAACTTATGCCCCTCTTTCTACCGAATTGCAGGAAGCAATCGTTGCAGATAACGAAGATAGCACAGTTTCAAACAAGAATGAAGTCAAAGATGTTACTCAAGAGCCAGTCGCTGAAACTTTGGACGGTATCCTAGGAGCTCATAGTACGCCCACAGAGAGCGAGGACGTTGTATATGGAGAATTTACCGAAGGAACCAAAACAACCCCAAAAATGGCTGAAAAAACGGCAAATGATAGCGAATTAACCTCTACCGAATACCCTGCAGATGAAATTCCAAATTTTAACGAAGAAACGGGCGGAGTAATTGACCAAGAGTCAGAAAATGGTCAAATGGACATGCTAGAAGGAGAGGATTTCTAAAATGGTTGAAGAATTAAAAGATGTGACAGATAGCTTAGAACTTGTTCCAGTAACAAATTTAGAGATTGGTTTTGTTCTAAAAGCTGCTGAAATCCAAATCCAAGGCAAAGAAGTTTTGGAGCAAGCTTTAGAGTCTTACAAAAAGAAATACGCTGGCTATATCGTTACAGAAGAAACTTTATCAGATGACATTAAAGTCAAAGACGAGTTGGGACGAGTACAGCGTCAGATTGAACAAGAACTTAAAAACCAGCTTTCAGAATACTCTAAACCTCTTGATGAAGCAAAGGCTTGGGTTGATAGCATATTAGACCCTATCAAAACTTTGCAGACAGACATTAAAAATCAAATCAGGGAATTTGAGGAGAGAGAGACAGAAGCCCGAAAGGAAACGGTCAGAGAAGCTTTTGAATCTGCAATCGCAGAAAGTGGTACAGAACTTGACATCAAATTATTTGCTATTTACTTTGACGATTTCAGCAAGAAGAAGTGTTTTATGGCCGACAATGTGCGAATCAATCAAGCTACCTCTAAGATGATCGTCGGATTGGTTGCAGAAGAAGCCGCTAAGAAGCAACAACGTGAAGCTGGACTTATCCAGATTACAGAAGCGGCAGCTAAAGCTGGTTTCGGACCTACTGTCTACATTCGCAGTTATGACCAGGGAGCGAAACTTGTTGATGTTTTGCAAGCAATTCTTGATGACAAGACATTAGCTGAACGAGCTAAAGCGGAAACCGAACTAAAAAAGCGTATTGATGAAATGACTGCTATCGCAGTAGCTAAAGGTTTGAATCCTGAAAAGTACGTTGATTTGCTAAGAGAGGGGCGCTCTGCTTTGGATACTATTGATATCTTACATGCAGACGCAGATGAGCTTAGACGGACCAAAGCAGAAGCGAAACAAGATACTCAGGATCAATTCTACGCCCAAAATCAGCCTGAATTTGGGTCAGAAAGCAGTTCAGGGGGCAATCATACCCTAGAGCAAGAAACAGGCCGAAAATCGCAAAATATGGCTTCTGAGGATGGCGTTAAAAAATATGGTTACAAATTTACTGTAGATTTAATTTTTCCAGCAGAGAACGCAAAGGAAACAAAGGAGCAATTCAAAGAATGGCTCAATGCTCACGGCGTTCAATTTGAGCCACGAACAAAATCAGTAAAGGTGGAGATGAAATGACAATGGACTTACTTGGAAAAGACTACTACTCGGTAGATTCCGCACGTCGCTACTGGTCTATCTCGCAATACAAGCGATTTAGAGAGTGCGAAGCACGGGCATTGGCAGAGCTAGAGGGAGAGTGGGAAGACCAACGAGATAACACAGCTCTTTTGGTTGGTAACATGGTTCACAGCTATTTTGAAAGCCCAGAAGCACATAAGAAGTTTATGGATGAAAATGCAGATGCCATGATTTCGAAAGCTGGGAAAACCAAAGGTCAGTTAAAATCTGACTTCTTAGTTGGTCAGCACATGATTGAGCGATTGGAAGCTGACAAGCAATTTATGGATTACTATGTCGGCCAGAAAGAGGTTGCTGTCACAGGCGAAATCGAAGGTGTGGAATTTAAAGGCAAGATTGACTGCCTCAATGTTGAAAAGGGCTATTTCGTAGACATTAAGACCACAAAATCAGACATTGACAGCATGGTCTGGGTTCAGGATGAAGCAAGCGGACGAAATATTCAAGTCCGCTGGTTCGAAGCTTGGGGATATGTCCTTCAGATGGCGGCTTATAAGAAAATGCTGAAAGAGCAGTATGGCAAGGAGTTTACCCCTGTTATCTATGCCGTGACTAAAGAATCTACTCCTGATACCCGAGCGATTGTTTTTCAATCTCAGGAAAAACTTGATTACGAGTTATCTGAGTTATCTATGCTTATAAAGCATCTTGACGATGTAAAAAAAGGGAAAGAAGAGGCGAAGCCATGCGGTCATTGTGAATACTGCAAAACGAAAGCGTTGAGTCAGCGTGTGGAGGTGGTCTGATGAGTAAACAAGTAAAAGACATACTAGAAACTCACGACACAGGTTGTCCTCATGGCATCACATTTGCAATATATCAAGATAAAGATGAGTGTATTGCTTTGTTTGGTCGTTCTGGTTGGCCTGGACTCAAACCTCGATTTATTCGTTGGAATGAAAGTGTTGAAAACAGAACAATGTATCACACAGAAGAAGAGTTACAGGATGCGTATGTTGATAAAGTCAAAGTAGTTGAGGAAGATTTTATCATAATTGAATTGTTGCCATTTTAAGAGGGAAAAATAACCCAAAACCAACTATTTCCAAAATGGAAACAACTCAAAAACCAACAAGCCGGGCATTCTTGTAAAACTGCGAACTAGAAAACGTCAGTAAAGGTCATGTGATCTTGGACGAGCGACTGCCCGTATTTAGCCAATTCTCACAAAGGCAGTCGCATTTTTTTAGATAAACAGATGAAATTTTTGGATTTATTCGCTGGCATCGGCGGTTTTCGTCTTGGTATGGAGTCCGCTGGGCATGAATGCGTTGGATTTTGTGAAATAGACAAATACGCTAGAGCCAGTTATAAAGCGATACATAACACAGAAGGAGAAATTGAATTACATGACATTACAAGAGTCACAGATGAGTCTATTCGAAGATTCGGAAGTGTGGACGTTATCTGTGGGGGCTTTCCGTGCCAGGCTTTCTCAATTGCAGGAAACAGACGAGGTTTTGAAGATACACGAGGAACTTTGTTCTTTGAAATTGCTAGGTTCGCATCTGTTCTCAGACCTAAATATTTATTCCTTGAGAACGTCAGAGGACTCCTCAACCATGACGGAGGGGCTACATTTGAAACCATCATCCGAACCTTGGACGAATTGGGGTATGATGTGGAATGGCAAGTGCTTAATAGCAAGAATTTTGGAGTCCCCCAAAATCGGGAGCGTGTGTTCATTATCGGACATCTTAGAGGAGGAAGTGGACGAAAAGTATTTCCTCTCAGCGGAGATGGTGCATCGATTACTTGTGAACAACCAAAAATAAACAAGGTTGGGAATATTAGAAAAAAAGGGAAATCACAAAGTGGTGATGTCGTCTCAATTGACTCATTGGCTCCTACTCTGTGTAGTACTACGACACAAAAGGATCCGTTGAAAGTTTTAATCGAAAATGAAATAAAACAGTTTGGAATTCTGCAACCGAACTATAATCAAAGCGGTGTTGTGTATGATACTGATGGTATATCACCAACCATCCGAGCCTATCAAGGTGGAGGTCTTGAACCTAAAATCAGAGTCAAAGAAGCAACATCTAAAGGTTATGCAGAAGCAGAAATTGGAGATAGTGTGAACTCGTCACACCCAAACTCAAAAACAAGACGAGGACGAGTTGGGAAGCAAGTAGCCAATACCCTCTTGACTGGAGAAAGTCAAGGAGTAATTGAGCCTGATTTTAGAATTAGAAAACTAACACCTCGTGAATGTTGGAGATTGCAAGGATTCCCAGACTGGGCTTTTGACAAAGCGCAAGAGGTCAACTCGAACAGTCAATTATATAAACAAGCAGGAAACAGTGTGACAGTCAATGTCATTGCTGCTATCGCAAAAGAATTGAAATAAAAGGAAGTAAAAAATGCTAAATAAAATCGACATACCAGGAACAGATATCACACTTGAAATCGTGGACAAGACCATCACGATCACCAATAAAATTGAATATGATATGCAGATGCATTTTAGAAATACAGATGCAGATGCTTCTCTTGATACAAGCGGCGACGTGTTTGAGCCTCTCTACTGGTTAGATATTAAGGCGACACCGAAAATGCCGACAGAGTATCATACGAGCCATGGAATCAAGAGAGAAAAGCGCCGCTTGGCCGAACTTCAGAAGTTCTTTGAGTTTATTGAGAGTAATAAACGAAACCTATTTGATCTCTGTGGATTCAAGGGAGAACTGCAATGAGTTCATTGACATTATCGTTAGACATTTCAACTACTGCGACAGGCTGGGCCGTATTTCACGGCTCTGACCTTGTCCAGAGTGGTGTCTTAAAACATAAAAGCAAGTCGTTCTTTGAACGTGGACGGTTCATGGCTAGTGAATTGCGAGCGATTCAATCGAGAGCGCTCCAGAAGTACGACTGCCACTTTGAATCAATTGTAGTCGAGAAGAACTCAGTCATGGGGCCAAATCAGCAGTCTATGATTAGTATTGGAATTGTGACAGGTATCATTCTTGGCCGACTGATTGCTGACAATGTGTACTTCGTGAACGTGTCGACTTGGCGCAAGTACTGGAAGTTTAGTTACAAGGACCGAAGTAAAAAGTCGATGAAGCTACAGGCAGTTGCTAAGGTGTCTGATGAATTCGACCTGAACGTTAAAGACGATGAAGCTGACGCTATCCTGATTGGTTCGTATTTTGTAAATCATGGCCAAGAATTTGGAGAATTGGAAAGCCACAAGGTAAGTTGAGGAGTTAGAAGATGAATAAGCAGGAATTGATTGAACGTATTGAGGGTATGCCTTACAAAGAGGGACTTATCGTGGATACGGTTAAAATCAGTAGAAACGGGTTATTAAAATTAATTGAACAACTAGACGAACCGCAACCAGTCAAAGTTCCGCAGTGTGTGGCGGATTGGATAACGCATTCAAAAAATATAGGGCGTTCTTTATTTGGAGCAATGAGTATCTTTGAAGAAAATACCGAGATTAAAAAGTGGATGCAATGGGCAGAAAACCAAGAAACATTCGCACTAGCTTGGATTTTTGGCTACGAGGTCGAGAAAGAATCGAAGTATATTGTGAAGGTGAAAGCGACTGGACAATGCTTAGGAAAATATTACATCAACAATGAGATATTATCACCAAGATTTATCTACACAGGACGACATGCAGATAGTTTCACCCGTAAAGAACTTGAAGAAGCGGATTTCAGCTGGGTGTTTGATTGCGATGGCGTGGGAGTTGAGGAGGTGGAAGAATGAGTTATGATTTAGAAATATTAGCGAAAATAGAAAACGGAGATTATATTTGTATCGCTGAACCTAGATATAGTTCTCCGACATACAATCTCGGAAAGATGTTTAGAATTGCTATGGATTGGGATTTTGACCAAGACACTACGTACACCATTGCTGATGTTTTAGATAACATTCAACGCGGTATCTCTGAATTAGAACGGTACCCTGAAAAGTATGTGCAGTATGAACCTGAAAATAGATGGGGAACAGTCAGCGGTGCATTGGAAGTTTTAAAGTCGCTGAAAGAGTGTATTTTAGAACAAGATATTGATACGAAATATTTATATATGAGGTGGTAACATGAAACGACCAAACAGATACCCTTACACACGAAGTCAATGGAATGAAGAAACTGTTACTCACTATACATATAAAAGCGATATTTGCTATACAAGTCACATTTTAGAAAATAGACTTACTGGAGAAATTAAGAGTAAGGAGGTGGAGTGAATGGCTAGAATCAGGGTGCCAGATCACGTTGGGAAATACATAGATGAAGCTAAAAATTGGAAGTTGTGCTTGGACGACGCTATAGAATTATTAAAACAAGGGACAGCGAGTCCCAAAACTGCGGAATGGCTCTTTAAGTATAAAAATATGGGCGCTTTTGCCCGAGCGTGGTTAGATGGATTTGAAACACCAAGCGAAATACAATTGACTGAAGGAGAAACAGAACTTGAGTACTACGAACGAATACTCAAAATGCTGCCATTATATCCTACTCCTCTTCTGACACATGCTATGGCTTATGTCAGTACCAAAATTGACCGATTGAAAGAAGCTGAAAAACGAAAATTAGATAGCAAGGAGGTCACAAATTGAAACGATTCATAGCAGTCTGGATTTTATTGTCTGCTGGACTAAACATCTGGCAGAGTATCCACATTAAAAAACTAGAAGAAAAACGCCCGATTGTCGTCTATAAAGCTGATAATCAAGGTGCAGAAATTAAAGGCAGAGTCTTACAAAAGGAGAAAATTGGCGACATGTACACTATCACAGTACAAAATTATGGAGTGTTCGTAGTTACTAAAACAAACTATGAATCTCTAAAAATAGGAGATGAGGTACTACTATGATGAAGCCACAAAGATATCCTTTTGCAGGAGCAAAAAAAGAAGATGAAATCAAGAAAATTGCAGGCATGTTTAAAAAGGTGAATTTGCCAGATTTTAAATTGAGTGGAGGCTGGGAATATGATCATTTAATGTCTTGGACACGAGTATATGTAGAGATAGCAGGTTTTGGCAAGGTTTTCCATTCAAAGCTTATCCTACAAAGTGTAGATTTTGATAAGGACACCATGACACATTTTAAAGTAAAAGTGATCGAGGAAATCCTGAAAATGACGGTGTACGAATTTAAAGAAAAGGGAAATTATGCTTGGGCGAACACGTTCGGAGACCTATTCACTAGCATTACGGATTGCGGTTGCGCACGACTACCAATTGGAGGACTAAAATAATGATGATGATCAGACTACGAGCATACGACAGAGAAGAAAAACGATTTTTGGGTTTTGAAGAAGTTAAAAAAATCCTGACTTTTGCAGACTTGAAAAATCCCCGCTATCTTTTCGCAAGGTCTACTGGTTGCTATGACAAAAATGGGGCAGAGATTTTTGAAGGCGATACTATCAAGATTTTTGACTTCAAGGGGAGCGTAAATTTTGGTAAGTATGAATTTGAGCATACAAGCCACGGAAATGATGAAGAGTTTGAAGGCATCGGATTTTACTTAACATTTTTTGAAGAAAAAGACGACAACGGAGAATATAAAAAGTTTGTCTTAACAAAAGATATGATAAATGTTGGAGAGCTAGTGCCACATGTAGCGTTTGAATTGGAAGATGAGGAGGCTTTGGGATGATACTGAAATTTAGAGCGTGGTTAAAGAAAGAACAGAAAATGGATAATTATATCGACCATATCAGTTGGCTAGAGGATGAGTTATATTGTATTGGGGATGGAATTACTTACATGGTTTCGGCAGAAGATTTAGTACTCATGCAATCAACAGGACTCAAAGACAAGAACGGTAAGGAAATATTTGAGGGGGATATTCTTGAAATTGAAGATGAAGGAGAAGTCCTTGGGAATGCAAAATTGACTTGGCATAATGAGCAAGCTGTCTTTATGATAGAAGCAATAAGCGTAGATGATATTGCACCATTTCATGAAATTCTTAGCGATGAAAGTTACTCTTATAGAGTTGTTGGCAACGTCTACGAAAATCCAGAGCTTTTTGAGGAGAAAGAATGAAACCAGAAATAATTGACAACGTAAACAACCCAAGCCACTACCAAGGTCGGTATGGAATGGAATCTATCGATGCTTTAAGAAATTTCATGACACCAGAACAGCTGAAAGGCTTTTATCTTGGAAATGCCTTGAAGTATCAACTGCGATTCCAGAAGAAAAACGGTCTTGAAGACCTGAAGAAAGCCAGAAAGAACCTTGATTGGTTGATTGAGGAGATGCAAGATGAATAAACGTCAACGCAAAAAGAAAATTTTGAACGGTCTGAACAAAGAAGAAAGATACCGTAGGACGCATTGTCCTATTTGCGATAGCGAGATTGGAGTATTTGATGAATACTTTAATAGTTATGGATTTTGCTGTGTGCCATGTGGTTATGAATACTATGGAATTGAGAGGTGACCAGCATGAAACCTAGAAGATACCCTTGATAAACAAAAAAAGCCAAGGCACTCTCTACCTCGACTCTAATCTCAATAATATTATTATATCACAAAGGAGATAGAGAGTGAACAAGGCTAAAGAGCTATTGAAAGAATTACAAGACCTTGACATGGACATCCAAAGCCGTATAGATGAAATCAATGAGCTTGAGGCAGGTTTGCTCTCAAGTCCTAAGTGGTCAGGTGTCAAAGTCCAAGGTGGACAGACTAGAAAAGTTGATGATGTCTATACTCAGCTTGTCGTGATGAAAGAGGCTATAGAGCAGGATACTAAAGAGGTTATTAACAGAAAACTTGAACTTGGTAGAATGATCAACAGGCTTAAAAATCCAAAAAGCAGGTCTGTCCTTAGAATGACTTACATCACTAAGACTTACATTGAGGATATTTGCGACAATTTGAGAATTAGCAAGGCAACTTATTACAGATTACGCAAACAGGCTGAGTCCGAACTAGAGGAGACAATCATAGACAAAGTGAGCTAAAGTGAATGCGCATGAAGTCTAAAATCTGTTAGAATGGTAGTGTCAAGAATTGAAAAGAGAGGTCTCAGAATTGGTAGATGGTTACCTGAAATCAGGGTGTCGTAAAGGCGTTGAGGGTTCGAGTCCCTTCCTCTGTTTCGTTCATTGACGTCTCCTTTATAATTTATTATATTTTTCCGAGGTTTCGGCCTCGTTTTGGCGGTGACAGGTAAGTGGTTTCTCTCCTATGTTTCCCTTGGTTCGATTCCGGGCATCGCCGTTTGAGTGTTTGTGTCCCAGAATGGGGTAGGCAGTTGGCTTAGCATTCATATATCACTCATTAACTTAAAAATGGTTGCAGAAGCGACCGAACCTCGCATGGTTGCGTAGCTAATTATATTCCGGATAAGTTATAAGCTAGGCGGTTTGATTCCGCTAGAGGTTTTAAATGACTACAAAAAAATAAAAAAAGGAAAACTTTCAAATTGATTACTAATTAACACGCAAGTCGGTAGTCTACTTGCAGTTGGAACGTAGCTCAGTTGGTGGAGCGATATGACTATAAAGGGTCTGAAACGTAGGCAGGTTCGAGTCCTGTCGTTCCAATTGTATCTCTGTGAGTAGCTATCACAATAGGGGTACAGGGCGGTAATTAGATTTAGGCTGATTAACCTGTAGGACAGAGATAAAGTAGCGCTATATAAGGCTCTGGTGGGGGAGGCACCCACTTACCGCATACAGTCACTCTTTGAGTGGCTTTTTTGATTATTTGAAAGGTGGTGATGGAAAATTGAATGAAAGACAAAGACGATTCGCAGATGAGTACATCATCAGTAGAAATGCAACACAATCTGCAATAAAAGCAGGGTATTCTGATAAAACAGCGAGGTCTATAGGACAAAGATTGTTGACAAAAGTTGACATTTCTGAATACATCAAAAAACGTACAGAAGAACTTTTTGACGAACGTTCAATGTCAATCGCAGAAGCCTTGGCAATCTCTGCTAGTATTGCTAGAGGGGAAACTCAACAAGGGTATTCGAAGAGAACTGTAAAGACTGCTGAAGGTGTAAAGGTGTCGGAAACGACTTATGAATTTACTCCAACGATTGAAGAAAGACAACGTTCTCTAGACCACATATTCAGAGTGAACGGGGCTTATTTAGAGAGAAAAGAAATCGAGATGTCTTCGGCTGTTCAATTCGTTGATGATATAGGAGTTGGCGATGAAGCGTAGAATGAGTGAATTTATTCCTAAGGCTTTTTACTCTATGTGGCGTGCAGCATTTGACCCTAAAATCTTACATGTAGTTGAAAAAGGTGGGCGTGGTTCTGGTAAATCAAGCGACCTCGGGCACACTATCATTCAACTGATTATGCGCTATCCAGTCAATGCCGTGTGTATTCGTAAGACAGATAATACCCTAGAACAATCGGTTTACGAGCAATTGAAATGGGCGATTAGTGAGCAAGGGGTCAGTCATTTATTTAAGATTAATAAATCTCCTTTGAAGATAACCTATATTCCAAGGGGGAATTATATTATCTTTCGTGGTGCGCAAGATCCAGAGCGTATCAAATCCTTGAAAGATAGTCGCTTTCCATTTGCGATTGGTTGGATTGAGGAGTTAGCCGAGTTTAAAACTGAAGATGAAGTAAAGACAATCACCAACTCACTTCTACGTGGAGAATTGGCTGACGGTCTTTTTTATAAATTCTTTTACTCTTACAACCCGCCAAAAAGAAAACAATCTTGGGTGAATAAGAAATACGAGAGCGTCATACAGCCTCCGAACACCCACGTACACCATTCAACTTACTTGGACAACCCATATATATCCCAAGCCTTTATAGAAGAAGCAGAGGCCACGAGAGAGCGTTCTGAGAAGCGTTATCGTTGGGAGTATTTGGGGGAGGCTATCGGTTCGGGTGTAGCACCGTTTGAAAATCTGGTATTCCGCAAGATTACAGATGAGGAGATAGCAAGGTTCGATAACATTCGGCAAGGTAACGACTTTGGTTATGCTAATGACCCTCTGGCTTTTGTAAGATGGCATTACGACAAGAAGAAACGTGTTATCTATGCAATCGATGAGATTTATGGCGTGAAGATTAGCAACCGTGAATTGGCTGAAAGAATCCGTGAGAAAGGCTATCAATCTCAGATGATAACCTGTGATAGCGCAGAACCTAAGTCGATTGATGAGTTAAAGCTGCAGCTGAATATCCCGCTTGTTCAAGGTGCTAAGAAAGGTCCTGATAGTCGTGAGTATGGAGAACGCTGGCTGGATGATTTGGATGCCATTGTGATAGATCCAGAACGCACACCGAATATTGCAAGAGAGTTCGAAAGCGCTGACTATGCAGTTGACCGCGATGGAAATCCCAAGCCTAAATTAGAAGAAGTAAATGACCACACAATCGACGCTACTAGATATGCGTTTGAAGACGATATGAGACAGCCAGGAATATCATTCTGGTAGGAGAAGGAGAAATGTTGAGTAATTGGTTTAAATGGTTAATTAGGCGGTTGTTGATTAAGAATACAACCCAAAATGAAATACTAGAGATTGAGATAAGAGAACACCAGAATTCTGAGAAGGTAAGCACGATGAAAGAGGCTTACGACTACTATCGAAATCGCACAGCTATTCGAAATAAGAAAGTAGATGTAGACTGGCGGACGAACTCAAGGATTGAATTAGGCTTGTTCAAGAAGTTGGTAGACCAGAAGGTTGGTTACTTGTTTTCTAAAAAACCGACAATCTCGGTTGAGGGAGAAAAGTCGCAAGACTTTTTAGATAGTGTGTTTGACGAGGACCTTTTATCTACGATTAAGTCGCTCGGTAAGGAAGCAGTGATGAAAGGGATAGCTTATGGCTTGCCTTATTACGACGAGAATGGTCGTCTACGCTTGTTTAAAATCCCAAGTGAACAGATTATTCCTTTTTGGAAAGATGAGCGTCATTTGGAACTCTCTGCCTTTGTACGTGTCTACAAACAAGCCGTCTACGAAAGCGGAGTGAAGAAGACTAAAACCTTTGTAGAATACTACGATGAACAAGGAATTACAGATTATATCTGGACAGGTTCACACCTTGAGCTCAATCCATTGTCTAAGGAGACCAAGGGGAATTTTTATTACGTCAACGCAGACGGCACACGGATTCCTTATACTTGGGAGAAAGTACCTCTGATTCCATTCCGTTACAACGAGTATGAGGATGGTCTTTTAGTTCAAACTAAATCTTTGATTGATAATATTCAACTTCAAATGTCTACTAACGCTGATATGTTGGCAGATATGCCGAAGTTGATTTATGTTTTGAAAAACTATCAGGGTGCAGATTTAGGCGAGTTCATGAATAACCTGAACAAGTTTCGCTCTATCAAGGTTTCTAGCGATGGTGGTGTAGATACCCTACAAGCAGACAATGATACTAGCGGAGTTGAAGCAGATATCGAACGCTCTCGTAAGTTCTTGTATGAAGCTGCTCGAGCCATTGATACCCAAGATGACAATCTAGGTAATGCCAGCGGTCAGGCTCTTAAATGGCGCTATACAGACCTTGATTTAGACTGTAACGAGCTAGAAAATGAGTTCCAAAAAGGTATCAAGCAATTCCTTTGGTTTGTAGAACAGTATGCAGCTAACAAAGGAGTAGCGTTTGATTCATCTAAATTTACTTATGTCTTTAACCGTGACATCATTTCAAATGAGTCTGAAGCTATTCAAGATTGTGTGAACTCAATCGGTATCTTAGACGACCTAAGTATTCGTGAACAGCATCCATGGTATCAACCAGAGGTTGAGAAACGATTGAAAGAACAACAGGAACAAGGACAAGCTCCATACTCTCAGACCAATTTCAAAAAGGTAGATGAAGATCATGACGACCGAGAACAAGAAAAAGATAGATGAGTATTGGACTGAGCGAGCTTTACAACAGGAACAAAACGCTCAGATAGTTGCTGATAGGTATATGGCCCAGATTGGTCAATCCTTAGCAGATTATAAACACCAGCTGGTTTCTGAGATTGAGAAGTTCTATGCCAGGTATGCGGTTGATAATAAAATGACTCATGCAGAGGCCAAGCAATATCTGACAGATAAAGAGCGTAGAGAGTTTAAGCATGTAACCCTTGAAAGGTTCCGTGAGATGGCCTTGAATCCTGATACACCGACACCCCTGTTGGACGCTTTGAGCTATCGCCATCGTATCAGTCGTAAGGAGGCTTTGCTTGCCGAAATTGAGCGTCTAACGGCTGAGTTATACGGTAAGCCAGACGGCATACATGACAAAGTCACAGAGGCTCTGAGTGACGTCTACATCAAAGGTAAAATCCATCAAGCTAAGAACCTGGCTCATTTCGGAATAATAGAGAAACCAATATTAGGTGTAGATGCAGTAAGGCATAAGATGGCTAGTAACTGGAGCGGTAAAACATTCTCAACGAATGTGTGGGGGCATGATGCAGCTGTTTATAAATCTATCAGTGATACAATCAATAAAGGCCTAACAGGTGGTTGGTCTGTTGATAGAATGGCTAGGGCTCTTTCTGAACGTACAGGAGTTGCCTATCATAGGGCTGATACGCTTGTCAGGACTGAGACGACCTTTTATAATAACCTCGCGACGCTAGATACTATCAAAGAATTAGGTGGCGACCATTACGAAATCGTAGCGGTATTAGACAGTCGCACAAGTGAGATTTGCAGGCTAGAAAATCACGAGGTTCATTCTGTTAAGGAATATGAACCAGGTCGAACCGCACCTCCATTCCATGTCCGTTGCCGTTCTACTATCAGGCCTGCAGTCAAATCTGACAAGCCTAGTCCTTACTTCAATATCTTGCAAAACAACGGCTCAGTAAAACTAGCTACCGAGAAACGTTCTCTGGACGAAATCTTTGCAGGATGGGAGCGTGAAGGGGAAGCTGTCAAAGAAAAACTGTTTGCGAAAGACTATAAGGAAGATACGAAATCTACGGATAAATTCTCTGAAGGATTAGATACAAAGATAAAAACTTTAGCAAATTTCTCTAATAATTCTAAAAAATGGTATAATGATTACGTAGAGAAAACTTTGTCTATTGAAGATATTGAAACTGTTAGCGAAAAATTAAAAGAAGTTTTCGCTAATAGCAGTTATGCTATGCGTTTCAAATCTGAAAATATAGATAAATTGATAGATTCAAGTAGATTTTTGAACCAGTTTGAAACTGGAACAAGCGGTGGTACTGTAAATACGAAGTATCGTCGTCAAGCAAATGAACAACTTTTTGGTTTGCAAGGTAAAAGGCTGAAAAAACCTGAATTTGAAAAGTATGGCTACTTTGGAAATAAAGATCCTTATGAAGATTTTATCTATAATCTAAAAGCCTACGCTGGTGTTGAACAGTATGGTGATATTATCGTTCATTTTTCAAAAGAGAAAATAGCTGATAGAACAACCTTTACAATAAACAATAGTTTGGGTCCAGCCGCTTTCAAAGACCTTGTTGCTGACAATCCTAACAAACCTCGTCTTGTAGGAATCGATAAAGATTATCTGGAAGATTATACTTCTATCTTGAAAAACACGAATATAGACACTCCAGAAAAAGTAAGTAAATCATTAGGAATAAGATATGTTGAAGCTCAATATCATGGAGAAGTTCTCTTATCTGATGTTTCTAGTATGTATTTTACAGATAGCATTCCAACAAATAAACAAGTGGAATCATTGAAAAAAATCGGAATAAAATTATTTATGAGAGAAGGTGATAGATTTGTTCGAATTAAATAATATAATCGGGTTAGATATTGCAAGGAAAAATGTGCTAGTAACCTTAGTGGACGGACGTTGCGCTTTGGTTGATTTGAAAAGAAGGGTTTTTGTTGTTGAAATCTTGTTAGATTCTTTTTACAAATGGATGGAATTTCCTAATTCTCCAAGTGAGGACGATATAGATACTGTAAGAAAAATACTGCAACATCCGGAAAATGTAGGTTATGGCCCTTTAGCTGAAAAATACATGTTGAATCCTAAAGTAAAAAGCGATTTCGACAAAATGAAAAAAGAAGCTGGATATAATTACTAAGAGCACCTAGAGAAATCTAAGTGCTTTTCTTATGCTTAGGAAGGAGCGAGGAATGAAATACCGTAAAAAACCAGTGGTCATTGAGGCAGTTCAACTTAATGAACGTTGCTTGATTGAAGAGGATTGGTTCTGGGACGCAGTGACCAGGAATGAGATTATTGTTCATGACAATGGCAAGTGGACTAAGAACCCCGCATGGTGTGAGATCAAAACACTTGAGGGGGTTATGATCGCAAAAACAGGAGATTATATCATCAAGGGTGTGCAAGGTGAATTTTATCCATGCAAACCTGACATCTTTAAAGAAACATACGAAAAAGTAGAGGAGTAAAGACATGTTTATCTGGGATTGGGTATCAATCGCTTTCGGGTGGTTGGTATTTTTGTTGTTAATATTTATTATTATGGCCGTAATCAGCGGAATAATTAAAGGTGTAAAGAAAGGATTGAAAAAATGAAAGATTGGAAAGAACGCTTTATCGATGAGTATAATTCGCTTAAGGATAAATATACAAAATTACATAAAATGATTATCAAATACGAAGCTGGTACGCTTGAATTTGAGCCAAAATGCTCAATTGAAGTTTTAAAAAATCAAAAACGTGCCATGGGTCAGTATTTATACTGGCTAGAAGTTCGATCAGAAATCGAAGGAATCGAATTATAAAACTAACCGCGTCGAAATCGAGGCGGTTTTCTTTCGCCCTGGGCATGGCGTTAAAAGGCTTTTTTACTTTACCAAAATGTCGTGGTCGTTGCCACGTTAAAACAAACGTACAGGAGGAAAAGAAATGAATCGTAAATTTTTGGAACAGTTAGGATTGACTGAAGAACAAGTTGAAGCAGTTATGTCTGAACATGGGAAATCAACACAGGACCTACAAGCGAAGGTGTCTGCTGCAGAAGATAATGCTAAGGGCTTGCAGGACCAGTTGAAAGAGCGTGATAAGGACATGAAACAGCTCAAACAAGACGCTGAAGGCAATGCTGACTTACAACAAAAATACTCAGACTTGGACAGCAAGTACAAGACACAACAGAAGGAACATGAACAACAACTCAAGACAATGCAACTAGATCATGCTATTGAAATGCACTTAAGCGGTAAGGTTCATGACGCTGGAATCGTGTCTAGTCTACTAGATAAGTCTAAATTGGGATTAGGTGACAACGGAGCGGTGACTGGGTTAGATGAACAGTTGACGACTTTGAAGGAATCTAAAGGCTTTTTATTTGCTCCAGAAAAGGCTGTAGAACCACATATCGCTGGTGCTAAGCCGCAAGGGGCAACACAAGAAGAAACAGTTGCTAACGACCTGACAACGCAGATGATTAATGCGTTTACGTCAGATCTATAATCAAAAAATAGAAAAGAGGAACAGATATGCCAGCAACATTGAACTATGCACAGGCTTACCAACAAGGTTTGCAAACCCGCTACAGTGAAAACGGATTGTTATTCACTAACAAACTTTGGAACTCTCCATCAAACACGCTTTTGAAATTCACAGGGGCTAAAGAAGTGAAAGTACCACGTCTTTTGATTAAAGAAGGACGTAAAGATCGTACACGTCGCACGATTACGAACATTGACGCTAACTATGAAAACCAATGGGAAACATACACATTGACTAACGAGCGTTACTGGTCAACACTAGTAGACCCATCAGATGTTGATGAAACTAACTATGTTACTTCCATTGCTAACATCACTAAAACATTCAACGATACTGAAAAAGTTCCAGAAATGGATAAATTCATGGTATCTAAATTGTTCTCTCGTAAGAAAGAACTTGATACAGAAAGTAAACAAATTAAGTCATTGAATTTGACTGAGGAAAACTTCCTCGCAACATTCGATGAGCTGATGGAACAAATGGACGAAGCTGGAGTACCAGCAGAAGGTCGTGTTATTTTCTGTACACCAGCAGTTAAACGCATGATCAAGAACATCAAGCAATTTGGCCGTACAGTCAATATCCACGGACAAGGTACAGTTATTGACCGTTCTATTGGTCGTTTGGACGATGTGACGATTGAGCCATCTATTCCATCTGACCGTATGAAGACCTTGTACAACTTCACAAATGGAGCTAAGGTTGACCCAACTGCTAAACAAATCCATTTCTTCTTGATTCACATTCCGTGTATGGCAGCGCCACAAAAATATGAATTTGTAGGACTTGACGCACCAAGTGCTTCTTCAAGCGGTAACTACTTGTACTATGAACAATCTTACGATGATGTATTGCTATTCAAAACTAAGCACGAAGGCCTAGCATTTGTCGTCGCACCTTAAAGAAGGAGGATAGAAAATGTTAACAGTAAAGAAAGACAATCGTGTATTGAATATCGACGAACTAGAAAAAGTAACCTTCTTGGAAGATGGTTATGATGTGGTTGAAGTTCGTGACGGTGAGTACGCTGTGGTTGAATCTGCTACTGGCGGACGCACTTACACTATTCAAGAGTACAGAGCAGTAGTTGCTGAACGTGATAAGGCTCTAGCTGAACGTGACCAAGCTCTAGCTGAACTTGAAAAACTATCTAAAAAATCCACTAAAGACGATAAGTAGAAAGAGAGGTTCTGCTGATGGAGAAGAGAACATCGGAAGAAATCCAAAAGCATAATGAAGATGCTAGACAAGCATTGATTGACTTGTATGAACAACGTTATTCATGCTATCCAGAAGAGTTAGTAGTCGATGAAGTCATGCAGAACATTCTTAATTACTGTAATCGTGAGGATTTTCCTTTAGAGTTGCGATTTGTGGCCATTCAGATGGTTTATGTTGTTTATAATCCTGACCAAGCTGTCCAAGGCAAGAATATATCCGTTGGAGATACTCGTGTCGAATTGGCTAAGTCAGACCTTGCCAGACGTGCCGAAAGTGTCTTGCTGGACTTTGCTAGCCAGTTACAGCGGTTCAGAAAGTTGAGGTGGTAGGATGAATATCAATGATGTCCTATCTCAGGCAAGACCAAGCATTGAATGGACCTATGATAAAAAGATGGATGTGTTTGCTACTGTCGAGGGGACGAAGCCCAACGGAGCTGACTTTGTAGAGTTTAAAGAAATCTACGAGAAAGTTCCCTGCCGTGTCTCTGTTCGTAGCTTAGTGAATACTGAGCAGAACGAAGCGCATCAACTCAAGACAGAACACAAGATTTTCTGTTCGCCTAAATTTGCTATCAAAGCTGGTAGTAAATTGATCGTGGACGGTGTTAAATACCTGACCAGTGAAGATCCGATGGTCTATGTCACACATCAAGAAATTGTGGTGAGACGGCATGAGTGGCTATGATGATAGTGATGTTCAAGAGTTCTTGAAACGACTTGAACGTGCTCAGGCAATCATTGACTCTGAATTTATGCAGGCTGCTAAAGATATCGGTCTAGCCTTTTTGAAAGAGGTTAAGGAGCGAACACCAAAGGGCCTAACTGGTAAGCTCAATCAATCGTGGAAGATGGAAGTAAGCAAAAATGGGAATGTGTACGAGGTTATCGCATTTAACCCTATGGAGTATGCTTCTTTCGTTGAAAGCGGACACCGCCAACAAGTAGGGCGTTATGTCCCTGCAATTGGCAAACGCTTGGTCAATCCTTGGGTAGAAGGGCGCTTCATGATGAGGCTGACAGAAGAACAGATTAAACAGAAAATCCCACAAATCACGCAACAAATCGAAGAGAGGCTAAAGGAGGAACTAGGTGGATTATAGTATTAGACCACTCGTCATCAAGCAACTCAAAGATGTGTTTGGGTGCAAGGTATATGATGAACAAATCCAGCAAGGATTGAAAACACCTTGTTTTATTGTAGATGTGAAGCCTGTGACTCGGAAGCGGTTGGCCAACCAAAATGATAAGCAGGTTTTTATTGTCTTGCTGCATTACTACACCGAAAAAACAACAGACTTATATCAAAAGTTTGAAGAGATTGAAATGGTGTTTAATTCGCCTTCTTTTCGTTATTTGGGGGATAAGTACCCTATCAATGATTTGAAGGTGGAATACAATGCTAATGACTTGATATGCACATTTACAATCACTCGATACGTACGATGGGTTGAAGAAGAACCGACAATGCAAATATTAGAAAGGATAGGTGAAACTTCTCATGGAAATGAATGAAGAAGTAGGTTATGTAACCGAACCAGTGGTGCCAACCACTGAAGATAAATTTGGCAAAGAGGCACTACTCAAGTATTTTGAAGATGATGCAACTTTGTTAAACATTTTGCTAGAAGATGACCAGTCATACTCACTAGCAGAAGTAAGACACATTTTAGAAGACTGGAGAAAGGGTGTGGCTAACTAATGGCACAATGGACAGTACAGAATAAACGAGTTCCAAAGGCCTACATCAATTTCGTATCAAGAGATGATGTGATTATTCCTTTGGAAGACAATACGATTGCAGCAGTTATGATTGCTGGATCTTGGGGAGAGCCTGGTGCCTTCACACTTGTTGATGGTACAAGCAACTTCCGTCGCCTATTTGGTAAACCGATTGATGAACTTCTTCCGATTCGTGAAGCCTTGAAAGGAACTGGTAAGGTCCTTGTCTACAATGGTGTGAACAACACTGGGGTTCAGGCAACGAAAACAGAAAATGACATGGTTGTTACAGCTAAATACAAAGGATTGGCTGGTAACCATATTCATGTTATCTTCAAGAAACAAGTCGAGACTGGTTTTGAGGTAACAACCGTTTTCTTCGGAAAAGAAGTTGATAAACAAATCATCACAGCCTTGCCATTTAAGAATGACTATGTGAATGTAACGGGTACTTTAACAACAGAAGATAAAACAATCTTGCTTGAAGGTGGTACCGATGGTGCTACAACCAATTCAGAGGTTGAAGATTTCCTAAATGCACTCGATACTCAAGACTTCCGTGTCTTGGCTCTGGGTACAGATGAAAGTGCAACAAAAGCACTTGTTACGGCTCATATCAAGAAATGGCGTGACGCTGGTCGTTCAGTCATTGCAGTCTTGAATGATTACACGGATGCTGACGATGAAGGTGTTGTATCAGTGGGTAACGGGGTTACTTTGAGCGATGGTACGAAACTAAGCGCTAAGGACTGTGTATACTTCGTAGCTGGTAAGTACGCAGGAGCTGGCTTGCAATCCAATACATTCAAGTCGTATCCAGGAGCTATTGACTGTGAGCGTAAGAATGAAGCAGAGGCTGAAAAGCTCATCAACAAAGGTCAGCTTATCTTTGCTTATCGAAATGAAAAAGTTATTATCCTGTCAGATGTGAACTCATTTACTAGCTATACGGCAGAACACAGCCGTATCTTTGGTAAGAACAAACTTGTTCGTACAATGGATAATATCAATGCTAATGTCAAGTATATCTTTGAGAACTACTTCATCGGTAAAGTGCCAAACAACGTGAATGGTCGTGAGTTGTTTAAACAACGAATCATTACAATGGTCCTTGACCCACTTGCTCAGAAGCAAGCCTTGGAGTATAAAGCGAAAGATATCGAGATTTCACAAGGTATTACTAAAGAGTCTGTCGTGGTTAACTTGCCAGTTGTCTTGACTGACGCTATGGAAATCTTGTACATGACGGTTATCTGTGATTAAGAAAGGAGAAACTAGCTAATGGCTATTATGAACCAATTGGATGCTTTGTCTGCTAAAGAAGGAACGGTCTTCTTTACAATCAATGACAAGCAATATGAACTAGCAGAGCTTATCTCTCTAGAAGCGAAAATTGAATACACAAAGGCTGATGTTACCCCTCTGAACTCTCGTATGAAGGGTGGTAAGATTGTTGGTGCAGAAGGTACAGGAACTGTGAAGATGTATTACCATCGTCCTGAATTGAAGAAAATGGCTTTGGAATACGTTAAAAACGGCTTGTTGCCTCGTATCGATATTAAGTGTACCAACGAAGACCGCACATCTCGTGCAGGCCGTTATACCATTGTTTTGAAAGGTGTTCTGTTCAAAGAATCACTTATCTTTAAACTAGATGGATCAGCAGATGAGGTCATTGATGAAGAAACGGACTTCACATTCCAAGATTTTGATATCTTATCAGAATTCCAAGAAATTACATACTAACACAAGGAGGAAATAGTGGTGAGTGGATTACAAGCGTTTTTGAAACAAAACAAAAAAGGGGAAGAGACTAAAGATGTCTTGCTTCCTTCTTTTGAGGAACCAGTTAAAATTCGAGTGTTGAGCGCTCGTGAAGCGGACTTAATCAATGACCGTTGCTTTGTCAATAAGCCTGGTCGTAACGGACGTCAAGAGCGTGTTTTTGACGGTGTTAAATATAACCGTGAAATCTGTATTGCGTCTATCGTGATTCCTGACCTTAACGATAAAGAATTGCAAGATTCTTATGGAGCAATGGGAGCTTCTGAGCTATTCGGTACCATGTTCAATTGGGGCGAAAGCGCCTTGATTTTGGAATCTGTGACCGAACTCAGCGGTATCAACCAAACTTTCCAAGACAAGGTTGACGAGGCAAAAAACTAATAAAAGAGGACGCGGAGGCACAACTTGCCTACTTCGCCCTCGTAAACTATTACATTCGCCCTAGTGAATTTGTGAATATGGATGTAGAAGAAAAAGCCTTTTTCGCTGCAGTCATGCATGAAGAGGCGAAACAACGTAAAAGAATGAAGAAGTGAGGTGATTCTATTGGCAAATATACAAACAACCATGTCTTTGACCGATAGAGTCACAGGCACTTTAAGTAAAATCTATGCGACTATGGAACGTGTCAAAAACGCAGGTTCTGGCATAGATAAAGCCATGAAGGCTCAAGAGTCCGCTATGAAAAAAGCTGGCGATTCTGGTCAATATTTTGTCAATAAAGCTGGGCGACTCATTGATATTAACGGTAGATTTGTAAATAGTGCAACTTTAGCAGCTGCAGGGCTCAAAAAAGAAGAACTGGCTCTAATAGATTTAGGGAATGCCTCTAATAACGCTTCTAACAAACTAAGTAGGTTAGTATCTTTGAAAGGTTTGTTGAAGACTGCTTTAGCTGGTATTGCAGTCGGTAAAATTACCAAACAAGCTATAGGTATGTCAGACGAGTATGCTAATATGCACGCTCGTTTAGATATGATCCGTGACGGTATGCAGACGACAGAGGAACTACAAAAGTCTATCTATACATCCGCACAACGTACAGGCTCGGCCTATACAACCATGGCAAACGGTGTCGCTAAGATGCGGATGCAAGCTGGCGATGTTTTCCAAAACAACGGCGAAACAATTGCCTTTTTGGAAACTATGAACAAATCCTTTGTTGTTGGTGGAGCAAGCATTGAAGAACAAAAAAGCGCCATGCTTCAGCTTACTCAGGCTATGGCTAGTGGTAAGTTGCAGGGTGATGAGTTGCGTTCTCTTGCTGAAACTTCACCAGCCTTAATCCAAGCTATTGCCAATAAACTAGGCGTTAGCCGTGGCGAGGTTAAGAAACTTGGAGCAGACGGGAAGATTACGGCTGACATTGTCAAAACTGCCATGCTGGATGCCAGTGATGCGATTGATCAACAATTCCGCAACATGCCTATGACATGGGGCAGGGCATGGCAGAACTTCCTGAATTTTGTGACCAAGGCACTTGAGCCAATATCGATTAAGATTAATCAGATAGTGAACTCGTCCGCCTTCCAACAGTTTGCCCAGATTGTAGCCACGGTTCTTCAATATGTCGTCCAAGCAGTTATCTTTGCTATGGATATGATTGGGGCTGTTTGGAGTATGTTGGCTCCGATTGCTCAATTTGTCATCAACAACTGGTCTGTGATTCAACCGATTATTATTGCTGTAGCAATCGCTATAGGAACTTATATAGTCGCAATGAACGCAGCAAGTATAGCGACTAATCTATTTAGTATCGTTACAAACACTGCGAAAGCTGCTATGGCTGGTTTTAATGCAGTTATGGCAATGAACCCAATCATGTTGATTGTCATGGCAGTCATTATACTTATCGGCCTCTTCTATGCCTTGGTCGCATGGTTTAACAATCTTACTGGTGCAGCCGTATCAGCTACAGGAATCATCATAGGGGCTATATTTTACCTAGGAATGACCATTTGGAATATACTTCTTAGTATTGCCAATGTAGCTATCTGGGTGATTAATATGATGCTACAAGGTGTCTTTTGGTATGTTAATACCGCAATATCATTCTGGATGTTTCTTTATCAGGCTATCTTAACTATTTTGATAGGTATTTTAGACTTTATCGACTGGTTTGTTACTGGTGCTGTTAACTTATGGAACGAGATGTCTTTCCAAGTTCAAAGTGCTTGGTATGACATTGCCCAAGGCGGTAAGTCTATGGCAGTTGCTATTGCAGGATTTGTTGACAGTATGGTCAATAGTGTTATCAGTTCTGTTGAAGGGATGATTAATTCTGTCCTTAGCGGATTTAATAGCATGATTGGTTTCTTGAACGGCCTCGGGTTGAACATCAGCGCGGTTGGTTCTGTTTCACTTGGTAGAACTAATTTCGCAGGAGATGTAGCTAGTGCTATTGGAGATATGCAAAAGCCAGTCAAGAAAAGTTTTGAAGGTCTACACTTGGCAGATGGTCTCAAACAACACAAAGCTAGTTTAGAAACTCCGCACCTTGACACTCCACAACTGGGTTATCTTGAACTTGGAGACCGAATGGGAGCCTTTAATAAAGGGTATGAAATCGGTCAAGGCATCGATAAGGCTGTCGGTGGTTTCTTCAAAGGAGCTGGAGATGCCAACGGTGCAGGAAACAACTTCTTGGGCGACCAAGGAAAAACACCTTACGAACTCAGCCCAGCAAGCTCAGCCCCTGGACAAGGAGACGGAGGACAAGGCGGCGGTGGCCACAATCCAACTGGTGGTAAATTAGATAAAGTCGGCAAGATTGAAGATGAAATCAAACTGGACGATGAATACATCAAGCTGATTAAGGACGTTGCGACCATGAAGTGGCAACAGAACTTTATTACCTTGAAGCCAGAGATTGTCACCAACATTGACTCCATTAACAACGCTGGCCAGTATGCTAACGTATTGGATGATTTGAATGCAACGATTGTAGACGCTTTGAATAATGGCGCCGACGGACTCATGGCTTACTAGGAAGGAGGTAGCAGATGTTTATATTTATTGAAGGCATTAAATTGCCAGTGAATCCAGAAGAAATCAAACTGGAGGACAAACAAGGAATTGAGACGGTCGCTATCATCGATACTGGTAACGTTCCGCTTGTCGGAAATCCAGAGCTTCAATCGATTGAGTTTGAATCTTTTATTCCTAGTGGAAGATACGATGGAAATTACCAACGGAATAGCCGTGTTTCTCCAGAATCCTTTGTATCCTCTATTCGTAAATTTAAGACGGAAGGCACTCCTATTCAATTAATGATTGGGGGTGCTTTTGGTTCTGCTATTAACGGGAAATTTCTAGTGGAACAGTTCGATGTCTCTACCAAGACGGGATATGAAAATGACCTGATTTATAAGATTAAGTTCTTACAATATCGGTCTCACAAGCCACGTAAGGTTACTATCAAAGACAAAAAAGCACTCGAGGCTACTAAAAAGAAACCGCAGGCGAAAGCTACTGAAGAACGTAGCGCCACAACAGAGAAACCTGCTCAAAAAAGCCATACGGTTGTAAGTGGTGATACACTGTGGGGAATTGCTCAGACCTTTTACGGAGACGGCAGCCGATATACTGAAATTTACGAAGCCAACAAAGACAAAATCAAAGACCCTCATTGGATTTATCCTGGACAGGAGTTTGTGATACCATGATGCAATTATTCTATCAGAACAATAAAACTGGAGATACATGGGATTTAGCAACTGTGTCTGAAAAGGTCGAATTCAAGACAACTAGAAAAGGGTCAGCTTGGAGCGTGGAGATTACCTTGTACAATTCTACAAAAGTAGCCTTTGAATATGGTTCTCCGCTTGCTTTTAAGCTAGATGATAAAGAGGTGTTCTTTGGTTATTTGACGAAAATCAAGTACGAAAAAGATACCAAAACAACCTTGACTTTTCATGACCAGATAAAGTACTTACTACGCAATATCAATTTTGTTGCCAGGGATAAAAACGTTAATCAAATCGTCTCGGCAATCGCAGGAGATTTTGATTTGAAGATTGGGGAACTAAAAGCCCCAGCCGTGACTTTATCCCCTCAGTTGAAGGAAGATAAGAAGGCTCTGGATATTATCCAAGAGGCCATGGATGAGACCTTGGTGCAAAGTGGAGAATTGCTGGTTTTGTATGACAAGTTCGGAGAGTTGACACTAACGACTCCGAAAAACTTACCAATCCAGTACATTATTGGAAACGAATCCTTTATGTCTAGCTTTGAGTTTGAAGGTTCGATCGAGGATAGTGCTAATATTGTCCGCTTGATCCAAGAGAACAAAGAAACCAAAAAGAGAGAGGTCTACATCTATCAGGACAGCTACAACATCGGCGCTTGGGGAAAACTCCAGTACATGAAAAAAGTGGATGAGAAAGCAACTGAGGGGCAAATCAAACAATGGGGCGAAATGCTCTTGAAGATGAAAAACCGCCCCAAAGAAACGTTCAGTCTAAAAGCTGATATTGGAAGTATTGACTTTTTAGCAGGCCATGCAGTCTATGTGGATGTTAAGGATATTGAGAAGAAGGGGTGGTATGTCATTGAAGAGGCAACTCATTCCTTCAGTGCAGAAAAGCACACGATGGAAATTAAATTATTCATGGCAGGAAGTGAGTAGATGGAAGTAATAGAAAATCTAAAGAAATTGATTAGTAATTTCATTGAAAATCGCCAGTTCGCAAAGATAACGACTGGTGTTGTTTTATCGGTTTCTCCCCTCAAAATCCAATTGACCAATGAATTGATTTTGGATGATTCTATGCTTGCTGTCACATGGACCGATGAAGCATTGGATCCTGAATACGTTGGGCAAACCCTTCATCTCATCAGACAAGATGGTGGAGGGTTTTATTATGTCTTGTACAAGAAAATTTTCCACTACAAGCGCAAAGTGAAAGGGGGTTCTGATGAATGAGTACTCCTAAAACAAACTTTTTAAACATCGCTAAAAATGTTGTCGAAGCTAAGAAACAGCCTAGCTTAACACTAGATGAAACCAATATCTTGCTAGAAATTGACGGTATCCATGCTTTGAAGCAATCTATTAGACGCATGCTGACGACTGAACGGTTTATCTACACGATTTATGATCATCGGTACGGTGTCGAGTTAGATGCTCTATTTGGTGGGGATATGGATTATGCCCAGATGGATATCGCACGTCGCATAAAAGAGGCCTTGTATGAAGACGACAGGATTCATGAGGCTCATTCTTTTTCTACCAAGGTAAAGAAAGATGAGTTTTATGTGCAGTTCATGGTTGATAGTGATTTTGGAACATTTGAGATGGATTTGGAGGTGAAACGATGATAAAGGTAAAAACATATCCAGAAATTTTAGAGGATATGCTGGCCTTGTTTGATGATAAGTATGACAAAAGACAAGGATCTGTCTTGTACAATCTAGTTGCGCCTGCAGCTCGAGAAGTTGCCATTCAGTATACGGTCTTAAAATCGTATGAGGAAGTCAATTTTTTAGATACTAGTACAGGAATCTTCCTAACTCGTTTATGTAGGCAGTTCGGAGTTGAACGCTTGCCAGCTACGGCATCGGTTCGATTGGTTCAATTCAAGCAGGAAATCCCACTCGGAACCCGTTTCAGTGTGGTTAATAGTGAGTACAATTTTCGTGTCTTAGAACGTCGCTCTGGATTTGAGTATAGTGTAGTAGCTGAACAGGTTGGCAATGCTCCCAACTATGTAAGAGGTCAACTCATCAACATTGATGTGTTGAATGGTTTTAAAGGGGCAGAAATCGGCTCTGTTATCGTCGTAGGCGAAGATGAAGAGACGGATAAGCAACTCCGTAAGCGTACCATTGAGTACTTGAAAACACCGACTTTAAACGGGAATATTGCTCAATATAAAAAATGGGCAAGTGAGTTCGTTGGTGTTGGTTCTGCTTTGGTAGAGCCACTCTGGAAAGGCGAAAACACGGTACGTGTATCTATTACAGATGCTGACGGTAATGAAGCGAGTACAGAGCTGGTAAATAAGTTCAAGAATTACTTGGATCCTGAACCGAGTGGCCACGGATTAGGTGTAGCGCCGATTGGTGCTTATGTGACCGTGCAGTCTGTAAGTGGCTATGACGTTCGTATTACCGCAACGATCAAGATTGATGAAGATGTAGATATTGAAACTATCAAGCACGAGGCGAAAGTTCAACTCATTAAATACTTACGTGAAGAAGCATTTGAAGAGAAAGAGGTTCGAAACTATAAAGTTGCTACAATCATTGACAGAATTAATGGGGTTCGAGATGTGGACCGTATTTTGTTGAATGACAGGGAACAAAGTATTGAGCTTTCTACCAACATGCTTCCGAAACTAGCGGAGGTAACTATCAATGTCACAAGTTAGATATCGTATGTTATCGGCTTTGCCAGAGGTCTTAGATCCAACCATCAACGATTTGTTTGAAACTGAAATTCCAGAGCTGGAATTGATTACAGACTTAATCTTTGACACAAGAAGGTTGATGTTGTTGCCAGAAGCGACCGAAGACTGGATTACACGTTGGGAAAAAGCTTTGCAGGTAAAACCGAAAACAATTGATTTGGAAGAGCGAAGGCGGTATCTAATCACTTTAATTTCTTCCAAAATAAAAATAAACTCAGTGAGTTTACAAAAAATTACAAAGAGCTTTACGAATGTCAATAACTTAGTAACGGTCAAAGGTTCAGCGGTACATATCCGATTTTTAGGAGAACTACCGACTGGATATTTGAACCGTTTTTTAAAGTATGTGCGTGAATTGATTCCTGCTCATTTAGGAATCCAATTCTCAGTTGAAGCACCTATGATGAACGCGATTTATATTGGGGCTCACACATTCAGAGACATTCGTTCAGTTCGATTTGAATAGGAGGAAATAAATGGGATATTTTATCCAACCTATTGTGACTGATAAAGCAATCAGCGAAACGGCCCTAGCAATTCAAAATAGAGAACCACTGGTTTTTACTCGAATAGCTTTGGGGAGCGGACGACATCGGACGGACACAAGCAAGAAGAATGACGTAGCTCAAATAGTTCATTCTTTGCAAGTTACGCAGTCTTTATCGACTGATATCGCTGATACGATTCGTCTCACAGCGAGGTTTGATAACTCACGGATTGAGCGTGAAATGATTGTGAACGAAATCGGTGTATTTGCAAAACGTGGAAATAACGAAGAATTCATGTACATGTATACTTGGGCGGAGCAGGGAGATGTGATTCCTCCCAAAACATCTGCTTATGTATATCGAGACTATGATTTCAATACAACTATTAGTAAGAATAGTCAGATTACCATCCAATACAATGCGACTGACTTGGTTTATGCAACTGTCCCTGAATTGAAGGCGACAGAAAGAAAGTTGCAAACCAACATCGATAATCATATTAGAGATGCTGCCCGTCACGTTTCTGACCAGGAACGGACACGCTGGAACGGGAAAGCCGATTCAAGTCACCGACACAAGGTAGCAGATATCGATGGTCTGCCTGAAAAGATTGACGAGTTCACCAGAAGTAAGGCTGAGAAAGTTGACCTATCTGCTCACATTAACAACCGCAACAACCCACACAATGTTACAAAACAACAAGTGGGGCTAGGTAACGTGGATAACGTAAGGCAAGCCAGTTACATAGATCATGAAGCTACTAAAAGAGAAGTCGCCGAGCAAGAACAGCGATTGTCATTGCTAGAAGAAATGGTACTACAGAATGCGTTCTATATACCAATCAAGGCTGAAGATAATGCTAATGTATTGCTAGGTGACGAAAACAACAATTTAGTCGTAGCTGATTGGAAATACCAAGTAGTAGAAAGGGAGGAATAGATGAATGGTCATTATGAGTAACCAAGTTAGAAAAGCTACTGATTTGCCAACGTTATCCAACGTATCAGACGGAGATGTGGTGCTAGTTCACAGTGGGGCAGGATTGAAGAAAGTACCTGTATCCACTTTAAAACGAACATTTACAACACCGCAATCGGCTATATCAGTGGCTACGTCAAACTCAAACGGGATTGTCAGGCCGGATAATCAGACAACAGAAGTGTCAAATGGTGTGATGAAAGCAAAGACTGCCACTAGTGGGCAGGCTGGTGTGGTGCGACCGGATAACTCAACGATTACAGTCGATAGTTCGGGTGTTTTGCGAGTAAACAGGTCGGCTCTTGGAATTCCAGGTACACCGTCCGAAGTAGTTGCAAATAAGCTGATTAATCAAAACGGAAACCAGCAAATGAAGTATTGGTATGGATCTAAATATCAATATGAAGCACTCTCAACCAGAGACCCCAACACAATCTATGATGTGTATGAGTAGGTGATGCTATGGCTACAAGAGAAGGAATTTATGTTGGAGGACATGAAATTGTCCAAAGATACGTGGGTAGTAGGCTGGTTTGGGAGAAAAATAGACTTATATTGATTGGGAGTGCTTCCTATCCATTTGTTTCAGAAGGAGGAAATTCCGTAGTATTTAATCTTAGCAATGCAAACGGAATTTACAGTACAGGAGATTTAGAAAGATTCAGACCAAGTTATGCTGTCAAAAGAGGTGGTGCTACTTATATAATAAATTCAATTCAAATAAGTGAGCGAGTTGGTACTTTTGGTGAAAAAGATGGTTATTTTAAAATAATCTTCAAAACAGAATCAGACGCGGGTAGTTTTCTCTCAAAATCAGGGGGCACGTCATTTTATAGAAAAAAGAGGTAATTAAATATGGAATTCGTATTAGTAAATAAATTTTTTAGAGTTGGCAAGACGGAAGTCTCTATTCAATGTGACAAGCCGTTTACTTTCTTCACTCGTGAGTTAGAGGGTGACCATTTGGGTGATACAGACGAAACACTCATTGAAGCAGTCAAAGAGATTCTACGAACTGAGTTAGACCCTACAAGCGCTATTGTACAAGCGCAAGCTAAGTTACAAGAAACTCAAGCTAAATTGGAGCAGGCTGAACAGAAATTGGCTCAGACTGAAACTAGACAGACTGCTACTGATGAAGCGGTTAAGCATAACCAAGCAGAAACCGACCGTTATGGAAAGATTATCCATGCGGTCGTTTTAAATGCTGTAGCAGGCAAGACAATCGCTTATGGAACTAACTACAAAGAGTTGGTAGAGTTGATTCCACTTGCTGAAGTTGGTAAACGCTATATGGCACATGACTTGATTACCATTGAAGACCCAGCTCATGTTGAGGTTGACGGAGAAGGTAAACGTATCTTGGTTCAGTTGAATAAGGAATTCACTTACAACGGTGAACCAGTCAGCGACTTTGCCCGAAATGGTCGTCTTGAACTCGACGGAACAGGGGCAGCATGGAAGTACGAGCCTCAAGAAACGACTGTTGCACCAGCAACTACAGTTTCTACGACAGCTACCGTAACTCCTACAGCAACAGAACCTTCTGCTACAACAGTTGCGCCTAACCAATAATAGAGGTGCCTATGGACGTCTTACAATCAACAGAGCATTTCTTCATGAATGTGCTACCAGTTGCCACGCCAATCGTTGTGGCTTGGTTGGGCTATAAAATGCCGAAGAAATCAAAGGAACTAACAGACCAAATCATTTCTGAATTGGATGATGTTAAAGGGAAAATCAAAGATGTCCAAGAAACTGCATGCGACAGCAACTCGAAAATTGATGAAGTACAAGCAAAGCTAAAACTGCACGACGAGGCACATCTTGTAACCATGAGAATGCGCCTCGACCGTGATATTCGCAGGGCAATCCGACGTGGATTTACCACAAAGGATGAGTTCTATGTGGTCGAGAACATGCACAACAGCTACAAGGCTTTGGGTGGCAATGGCTACATAGACCACTTGTACAACAATTTTGAGGCGTTGCAGATTAGAGATGACATCTTAATTGAAGATGAGAAAGGAGCGCAGAATGGGTTGTAACAACCGAAGAGTTAATACAACCAATTTGGCTCGAATTGATGGTGGCGACCTTATTAAACAAGGGGATTTGTCTTCTACTTTTGGGTTTGAATTGTTAGATGAGAATTACCGTGTCATGACCTTGTTTGAAGGTCAAGATGCGGTTGTCACTCTGACAAAGGGACAACGAAGATGGAAGACAACTGCTCCCGTCACTAGCCATTCTGTCAATTTCAATTTAGACAGTATTCTACCAAGCGGAAAATACCGAGTAGAAATTTCGGTTGGGGGGTATATCTTCCCAAGCGATAGAGATACTTATATTGAAATTGAAGACTCAGATAAAGAATTGGTTACGGAAGATATCTATAAATTAAAGGAATTAGATATCGCAGAAGAAGTAAAAAAACAACTTGCAGAAAGACCTGCAAGCGAAGGTGGAGCATGTCAGGAAATTCCAGATTTGCTCACGCACTATAACTTAGGAAAGGTATAGAAAATTATGGATACAAGTAAATGGATCGCATTTGCTCAAGCGTTGGGAGTGGATTACAAAGCGCTGAAGCAGTTAATCGATACTAAGATTGACAGCGCTACGTTAACGCAAGCTATTGAGCAGGCAAAAACCGCAGTTAAGAATGACCTTCTAGGTGATGGGGTCCCTGAAAATCTCAATACGCTTAAAGAAATCGCTGAGGAAATCGCTAAATTGAGTGGTAGCACTGAAGGTGCAGTCGTACAAAAACTAGCTGACCTTGGTCGTCGTATTGATGAATTTGCCAACCTTGATTTGGTCGCAACTTATAACGCAGCGAAAGCGTGATTGCTATGAGCAATTTAGAGGAATTTGCTCAAGCGGTCGGTCGGGATGTTAAAACTCTGAATCAAAAGCCTGAACCAAGGCTGACCTTGACAGGCAATACTCTCGGCATCGCTGGGGGGAATAATGTCACTCTACCGCTACCCGAAAACGTAGGCCATGAAATCCGTGGTACAGGTTCACCAGAAGGCCGTATAACGGCCGAAATCGGAACGACCTATGTCGATGTCAACGTGACGAATGGCGCTCTTAAATGGATTAAAGAAAAAGGGAACGATAACACAGGTTGGAGAGTTCTAATCGGCGATACTGGATGGAGAACGTTAAACAGCGTCTCTAGAGCAGGTAACTCGTTCATTAAAATCAGACGAGTAAACAATCTTGTTACTTACCAGTTCGGAGGTCTTCAATGGGGTTGGTTTGGAGTAGGCAGACGAAATGGACCTGGATTTGTAAGACATAATAGTAGTGGAGATAAAGGGGCCAAACTTACTTATCCTAACGGTATTCCCGAAGGTTTTAGAAGCGAAAATTCGCTTGTAGGACCAACTTATGACGATAAGGGTAGACCTTATGGAATTTGGTATTTAGGTGGTAAATCTGATTTAAATTTCATCCAATTCACGTTTAACGAAGATATCCCAACTAACAAAGATATTGGAGATATCCGTGTAAGTGCCATCTCATACTTGACAGATGAGCCTTGGCCTACGAAATTACCATAAGAAAGGAAACAATATGATTAACTGGAAACTACGACTAGAAAATAAATTCTTTTGGCTGACTGCAATTCCAGCATTTTTGCTTGTCTTGCAAGCTGGTGCAGCAGTCTTTGGATATCGTCTAGATTTGGGTGATATCGGCAACAAGTTGATTCTGCTTGTTAATGCGGTATTTGTGTTCTTGACTGCTATCGGTCTGGTCAATGACCCGACAACAAGCGGAATCACAGACAGCACACGAGCTCTAGACTATGAGAAACCAAGTGAGGAATAGGTATGGATATCGATACAAGCAGACTACGCACGGATTTGCCGATTGTTGGATTTGAGCCTTTCCGTCAGGTTCACGCCCACTCAACAGGCAACCGAAACTCAACCGCTCAGAACGAGGCGGACTACCATTACAGAAAGGACCCTGGACTTGGGTTCTTTTCTCATGTCGTTGGTAACGGTCGTGTTATGCAGGTAGGTCCTGTAAACAATGGAATGTGGGACGTTGGTGGCGGTTGGAATGCTGAGACCTATGCAGCAGTTGAATTGATTGAAAGCCATTCAACTAAAGAAGAGTTCATGACAGACTATCGTCTTTATATCGAATTGCTACGAAATCTAGCAGATGAAGCAGGTTTGCCAAAAACTCTTGATACAGACGACTTGGAGGGTATCAAAACGCATGAATACTGCACCAATAACCAGCCTGATAACAGTAGCGACCACGTTGACCCGTATCCCTATCTTGCTAAATGGGGCGTTAGCCGTGAACAGTTTAAGCGAGATATTGAGAACGGCCTAGGCGCTGAAACAGGCTGGCAGAAAAATGATACAGGCTACTGGTATGTACGCTCAGACGGCTCTTATCCTAAAGATAAGTTTGAGAAAATCAACGGCACTTGGTACTACTTCGACGGCTCAGGCTATATGCTTGCAGATCGTTGGAAGAAGCACACAGACGGCAATTGGTATTACTTTGACCAATCAGGCGAAATGGCCACAGGCTGGAAGAAAATCGCTGAGAAGTGGTACTATTTCGACGTAGAAGGTGCCATGAAGACAGGATGGGTCAAGTACAAAGATACTTGGTACTACCTTGATAGCAAGGACGGAAATATGGTATCAAATGAATTTGTCAGAGCAGGTCAAGGCTGGTACTACCTCAAACCAGACGGAACGATGGCAGACAAGCCAGAATTCGCAGTAGAACCAGATGGCTTGATTACGACTAAATAATTTTAAAAAATAAATAGAAAGGAAACTTTCTAAATTGTTCTTTCACCGCAGGCTCAGGCTTGCGGTTTTTTTGTTTGACAAAATTCAAAAAATGTGTAAAAATAAGTAGAATTGAAAACAGGAAAAATCTACCTCCTTTCGATTCGCCCAGCCTTTTCTTGAGGCAATGAGGGGGCGGAGAGACGCGCTCGTCAACAGAAGTATCTCATTGGAAATGTTGCTCACTTTTTAGTGAGCTTTTTATCTAAGGAATAGGAATGAAAAGTAAGAAGTTAAAATTAGGTCAAATTGATTTAGAAATGTGCAAGGATTACGACCTTATTCAAGCGATGGATTATGACTTTAAGACAAAGGAAGTAATGAATAAAGGAAGGGGATTTGCGGTAACTGTTGTCAAAATACAGGGGCTAACTTTCTTGATTCCATTTAGAAGTTACATTCCTAAAAAGTATCAGTTGAAGTATAAACTTAGAAATTCGGCAAAAGAAGGATATGTTGAAGGATTAGATATTGGTAAAACATTGATTTTAGAAGATGAAAGTTATTTGTTGAATACAACTTTCCGCCTTCGGAAAATCGAAGATTATTATAAAGTAATGGACAATGATAGAGCTATTATTAATAAGTTGGTAAAAGCAATTATAGACTATAACCATGCTTTGGAAATAAATGATAGAAATAAACTTGAAGATCCTAAACGTTTTAAATTCTCAACATTCCAGAATTATTCTGCTAGATTAAAAGTAATTACAGAAAAAGACTATTTAGAATAGATGATGCTTCCGCAGGCCGCTTGGCTTGCGTTTTTCTATTTTGCAAAAACACGCATTTTGAACGATTAGAAACCCAAATTACAATCCTATTGATCAAAAAAGTGTTTTCTTGAAGAATAGGAAGAGGAAATCGTGGTGTATTATTGTCAAAAACACCATTTTGTTAATAATAGATCCTTTTTATTTTTTGATTATTGTCAAAAACGGTGTTTTGTTAAAAATAAAAATATCTTCGCCCCAAACTCGCCCCAAAAGTTTTTTAAAGTTATCCTTTTTTATCATGAAATAAAAATAAAAAAGCCCTATTTTACGGGCTTTTTGTCTTGATAAATTCCGATAAATTCGGTATTGAAAGGCGGTAGACGGATT
>NZ_CAMHUS010000011.1:0-59732 GCF_946188375.1 Streptococcus mitis | reverse complement strand
CTCGGGAAGTAGCTCAGCTTGGTAGAGTACTTGGTTTGGGACCAAGGTGTCGCAGGTTCGAATCCTGTCTTCCCGATTCATTACAGAGATACGTAAGCGTATCTTTTTTGTTTTAACTAGATATTATATACATTAAGAGAGAATCAGTTTGCTTCTCTCTTTTTTAATTTCAGTAATTCATTTTGATTGAGTATACTTTTTTGTTTCCTGATTTGTTCAATGATTACTGTAGTTTAGGTACATAAATTAAAATTTAACAGATTGTATAATTCTCACAAACTTTTAAGAAAGTAAATGAAGAGTTTTTTTGTGCTACCTATAATATATATGTTTTGTACGATAAAAATTTCCGCTCTTTTGATTTTAAATGCGTATTAGTTTACATTATAGTCTAAATTTGATATCACTTTGATGGAGGTACTATAGATTCTTTCCTACTCTGTATCTTGTTGTGTAATGTTTCTTGATTCTTTTAAATAGAATCTTTTATGACATTTGTCATATTTCCTCATGACAGAAGCTTCTAGTGATTCTACCTTCAAAGAATTATACTAGATGTATCAAATGGAGGAAGAAAAAATGAAACATAAAGTAATTGTCGCAATGAGTTTAGTAGCAGCAGGAGTCATGACTTATCTCATGTTTTCAGGATTGGATGAAGGCTTCTATCATTTTCCTTGGGAGTTGTTTGCAGGATTTGGCATGATGTCTTGGCTTATCCGAGAAGGCTTGAAATTGGTCTCAGATGTGAAAAAGGAGTTTGAAAAATGAAAAAAGCGATTCTCTATCTTTTTATTGGACTATCACTAGTGGTATGGTTGGTCGAAATGTTTACAGGTTGGTTTGATCAAGCCTTCCTTCACCAATTCATCCGTGGTGCCTGGGGACTAGGATTTATGATTTTTATCGCCTTTCCTATGGGAAAGGAGTGGCTGAAAGGAGAATATCATGAACATGATTAAGGTAGAAAGCCTAAATAAAAACATCAAGGGCAAGGCTATTTTGAAGGATATTTCCTTTGAGGTAGCTGAAGGTGAATGCGTCGCCTTGATTGGGCCCAATGGTGCTGGGAAGACCACACTCTTGGACTGTCTGCTTGGAGATAAACTGGTCACAAGCGGTCAAGTATCCATCCAAGGCTTGTCAGTGACGAGTTCTCAGTTAGATTATATTAGAGGTTATCTGCCTCAAGAAAATGTTATCGTTCAAAAATTAAAGGTCAAAGAGTTGATTGCTTTCTTTCAAAGCATTTACCCAAATCCCTTGAGCAACCAGGAAATCAATCAACTATTGCAGTTTGATCAGCAACAAAAAGAGCAATTGGCAGAAAAATTGTCAGGTGGACAAAAGCGTCTTTTCTCTTTTGTCTTGACCTTGATTGGGCGACCAAAGCTTGTCTTTTTAGATGAACCAACTGCTGCCATGGATACTTCAACCCGTCAACGCTTTTGGGAAATTGTTCAGGAGCTAAAAGCTAAGGGAGTTACCATTCTCTATTCGTCCCATTATATCGAAGAGGTAGAGCATACAGCGGACCGAATCTTGGTCTTGAATAAGGGAGAGTTGATCCGTGATACGACCCCTCTAGCTATGCGTAGTGAGGAGATTGAAAAGCATTTTATCCTTCCTCTGGTATACAAGGAAATTATTGAGCAGTCTAACTTGGTTGAAAACTGGTCACAAAAACAAGATGCTTTGCAAGTAGTTACACGTGAAGCGGATGCTTTTTGGCAACTGTTAGTGCAAGCAGGATGTAGGATTCAAGAAATTGAAGTCAATAATCGTAGCTTGTTGGATACAATCTTTGAAGAAACACAAAAGGGAGATGACTAAGATGAAACGATGGATCGCACTAAACAAGATAGAATTTCTATTGACCAAACGACAATTAGTCTATTATTTATTATCAGTAGGTATGCCGACAGCCTTCTATTTATTCTTTTCAGGCATGTACCAGGACACACCCGGTGGACCAGCTAATTTTATGCGTGATTACCTCATCTCCATGACGGCTTTTTCCATGATGTCGACAGCCATGTTTTCATTTCCAGCTGTCTTACATACCGATAAAATCAACAACTGGCAGAAAACATTGCGCCATACCCCTGTAAATATGGTAGAATATTATCTATCAAAGATAACAAGTATGATGGTTGATTATTTGGTCTCAATCCTGGTTGTTTTCTCAGTTGGGCACTTGGTCAGAGGTGTGGATATGTCTTTAGGAAGCTGGATTGGGGCTGCGCTCTTGCTGATTTTGGGAAGTATTGCTTTTGTAGCACTTGGCTTGACCTTGACTCTCTTGCCTTCTAGTCAGCTGATGTCTGTCGTGGGCAATCTTCTCTATCTAGGCTTGGCTGTTTTAGGCGGGCTCTGGATGCCCATTTCTTTATTTCCAGACTGGATGCAAGCAATCGGAAAGTGCCTACCAACTTATCAGTTGATGGAGTTGCTCAAGACCTTCTTAAACGAGGGTGGCATCAATTTATCAGCCACAGTTTATCTACTTGTTTTTTCAACAGTTTTGTTTGGTTTGACCATTTACCTTCAAGGTCATAAGGAGAATGCTTAATGCTTGAAAGACTAAAAAGCATAGACTATATGTATTGGGCCAGTTTGATTTTTATGGTTTTTCCCATCGTTCCTGTAGTGACTGGGGAGCTTGCTGTCTGGCATTTATTGATTGATATTCTGTTTGTCTTGGCTTACTTAGGTGTTTTAACCACCAAGAGTCAGCGTTTATCCTGGCTCTGTTGGGTGATTATGCTAGCCTATGTAGCTGGGAATACTGCCTTTGTTGGTGTAAATTATATCTGGTTCTTCTTTTTCCTTGCCAATCTCTTAATTTATCATTTCGGCGTACGTAGTTTTAATTCTTTACATGTCCGGACTTTTCTCCTTGCTCAAGTCCTTGTTGTGGGGCAACTTTTGATTTTTCAGGAAGTTGAAGTTGAGTTTCTAGTCTATCTGCTTGGAATTATCACTTTTATCGATTTAATGACTTTTGGCTTGGTTCGGATTCGTATTGTGGAGGATTTGAAAGAAGCTCAGGCTAAGCAAAATGCCCAGATAAATCTATTGCTTGCTGAAAATGAACGCAGTCGTATCGGTCAGGATTTGCATGATAGCTTGGGACACACTTTTGCTATGCTGAGTGTCAAGACAGATTTGGCCTTGCAGTTATTTCAGATGGAGGCTTATCCACAGGTGGAAAAGGAATTAAAAGAAATTCAGCAAATTAGCAAAGAATCAATGCGTGAAGTGCGAACCATTGTGGAAAATCTTAAGTCTAGAACTTTGACATCCGAACTAGAGACTGTGAAAAAGATGTTAGAAATTGCTGGAATCGAGGTGGAAATAGCTAATCAACTAGATACAGCTAGCTTAACTCAGGAATTGGAGTCAACGGCTTCCATGATATTGCTTGAATTAGTGACCAATATCATCAAACATGCTAAAGCGTCTAAAGTCTACTTAAAATTAGAACGGACAGAGAAAGAACTCATTCTAACAGTGAGAGATGATGGCTGTGGCTTTACTTCTATAAAGGGGGATGACCTCCATACAGTCCGAGATCGTGTTCTTCCATTTTCGGGAGAAGTAAATGTAATTAGTCAGAAACAACCGACAGAAGTTCAGGTTCGACTACCTTATAAGGAGAGAAAGTAGATGAAAGTATTAGTCGCAGAAGATCAAAGTATGTTGCGAGATGCTATGTGTCAGTTGCTCACGCTTCAACCAGATGTAGAGTCTGTCCTTCAAGCCAAGAATGGGCAAGAAGCAATCCAACTATTAGAAAAGGAGTCTGTAGATATCGCCATCCTTGATGTAGAAATGCCTGTTAAGACAGGTCTTGAAGTCTTGGAGTGGATACGAGCAGAAAAGCTTGAAACAAAGGTGGTTGTGGTGACGACCTTCAAGCGTCCTGGGTATTTTGAACGTGCGGTCAAGGCCGGAGTAGATGCTTATGTATTAAAAGAAAGAAACATTGCAGACCTCATGAAAACCTTGCACACCGTCCTAGAGGGACGCAAGGAGTATTCGCCTGAATTGATGGAAGTGGTGATGACGCATCCCAATCCATTAACGGAGCAAGAAATCGCAGTTTTAAAGGGAGTCGCTCAGGGTTTCTCTAACCAAGAAATTGCAGATCAACTTTATTTATCAAACGGAACAGTCCGAAACTATGTCACCAATATTCTTTCAAAACTAGATGCAGGTAATCGAACAGAGGCAGCTAATATCGCGAAAGAATCTGGTTGGTTGTGATGATATAATATTTTTTGAACATTATGTCTAAAATTGATGAGATTGAATGGAACAATATTAATTTTAGGAGGGTGGGATTCCTCCTTTTTCTTTTTTAGGGAGCACTACAAAAGAGCTAAAATTAACAATAAAAAAGAAAAATATCTTGACAACCAAGGGAAAATTTTGTTACAATAATAGACGGTACTTTTTACTTTTGGTCTCTCAAGAGTGTACAGGGACGTGCTGACAAATGTTGCAAAAGTACACACAGATGATAGCTGTCACCAAGTGTATCATCACCAAAAATAAAAAAACACAGGAGAATGTAGATGCCTACAATTAACCAATTGGTTCGCAAACCGCGTAAATCAAAAGTAGAAAAATCTAAATCACCAGCTTTGAACGTTGGTTACAACAGTCATAAAAAAGTTCAAACAAACGTTTCTTCACCACAAAAACGTGGTGTTGCAACTCGTGTTGGAACAATGACACCTAAAAAACCTAACTCAGCCCTTCGTAAATTCGCTCGTGTACGTTTGAGCAACCTTATCGAAGTTACTGCCTACATCCCAGGTATCGGACACAACTTGCAAGAGCACAGCGTGGTTCTTCTTCGTGGTGGACGTGTAAAAGACCTTCCAGGGGTACGTTACCATATCGTCCGTGGTGCACTTGATACTGCAGGTGTTAACGATCGTAAACAAGGCCGTTCTAAATACGGTACTAAACGTCCAAAAGCATAAGGAAAGGGGATAAAGAGAAATGAGTCGTAAAAATAGAGCTCCAAAACGTGACGTATTGCCAGATCCGCTTTACAATTCACAATTAGTTACTCGTCTTATCAACCGCGTTATGCTTGATGGTAAACGTGGTACAGCTGCTTCAATCGTTTACGGTGCTTTTGAGCAAATCAAAGAAGCTACTGGAAACGATGCACTTGAAGTGTTTGAAACAGCTATGGAAAACATCATGCCTGTACTTGAAGTACGTGCACGTCGTGTTGGTGGTTCTAACTACCAAGTCCCAGTTGAAGTTCGTCCAGAACGTCGTACAACACTTGGACTTCGTTGGTTGGTAACAATCGCTCGTCTTCGTGGTGAACACACAATGCAAGACCGTCTTGCAAAAGAAATCTTGGATGCTGCTAACAACACTGGTGCAGCTGTTAAGAAACGTGAAGACACTCACCGTATGGCTGAAGCTAACCGTGCATTCGCACACTTCCGTTGGTAAAATCATGATGCTAGGAACGGTAAGGATGCAAGGTGAAAATAGGAAACTGACGCAGTATTCGACGAATACAAGGAAGTTTATCTTTTTCACACAGCATCCCGTTCCGGCTCAAATCGGCTAATTAACTTTAGCCCGAGTTCAATTCAACTTGAAAATCTACAAGTTGAAACCAACAATAGCATGAAAACATTGAGAACGGGTAGGTCCTGCCTATCCGTTTTTATTAAAATCGTGTTATAATAGAATAGAAATCAAAAATAAATAGGAGAAACAAACCTCATGGCACGCGAATTTTCACTTGAAAAAACTCGTAATATCGGTATCATGGCTCACGTCGATGCTGGTAAAACAACAACTACTGAGCGTATTCTTTACTACACTGGTAAAATCCACAAAATCGGTGAAACTCACGAAGGTGCGTCACAAATGGACTGGATGGAGCAAGAGCAAGAGCGTGGTATCACTATCACATCTGCTGCGACAACAGCTCAATGGAACAACCACCGCGTAAACATCATCGACACACCAGGACACGTGGACTTCACAATCGAAGTACAACGTTCTCTTCGTGTATTGGATGGTGCGGTTACTGTTCTTGACTCACAATCAGGTGTTGAGCCTCAAACTGAAACAGTTTGGCGCCAAGCAACTGAGTATGGAGTTCCACGTATTGTATTTGCCAACAAAATGGACAAAATCGGTGCTGACTTCCTTTACTCTGTAAGCACACTTCACGATCGTCTTCAAGCAAATGCACACCCAATCCAATTGCCAATCGGTTCTGAAGATGACTTCCGTGGTATCATCGACTTGATCAAGATGAAAGCTGAAATCTATACTAACGACCTTGGTACAGATATCCTTGAAGAAGATATTCCAGCTGAATACCTTGATCAAGCTCAAGAATACCGTGAAAAATTGATCGAAGCAGTTGCTGAAACTGATGAAGAATTGATGATGAAATACCTCGAAGGTGAAGAAATCACTAACGAAGAATTGAAAGCTGGTATCCGTAAAGCGACTATCAACGTTGAATTCTTCCCAGTATTGTGTGGTTCAGCCTTCAAGAACAAAGGTGTTCAATTGATGCTTGATGCGGTTATTGACTACCTTCCAAGCCCACTTGACATCCCAGCGATCAAAGGTATCAACCCAGATACAGACGAAGAAGAAACTCGTCCAGCATCTGACGAAGAGCCATTTGCAGCTCTTGCCTTCAAGATCATGACTGACCCATTCGTAGGTCGTTTGACATTCTTCCGTGTTTACTCAGGTGTGCTTCAATCAGGTTCTTACGTATTGAACACTTCTAAAGGTAAACGTGAACGTATCGGACGTATCCTTCAAATGCACGCTAACAGCCGTCAAGAAATTGACACTGTTTACTCAGGTGATATCGCTGCTGCCGTTGGTTTGAAAGATACTACAACTGGTGACTCATTGACAGATGAAAAAGCTAAAATCATCCTTGAGTCAATCAACGTTCCAGAACCAGTTATCCAATTGATGGTTGAGCCAAAATCTAAAGCAGACCAAGATAAGATGGGTATCGCCCTTCAAAAATTGGCTGAAGAAGATCCAACATTCCGCGTTGAAACAAACGTTGAAACTGGTGAAACAGTTATCTCTGGTATGGGTGAACTTCACCTTGACGTCCTTGTTGACCGTATGCGTCGTGAGTTCAAAGTTGAAGCGAACGTAGGTGCTCCTCAAGTATCTTACCGTGAAACATTCCGTGCTTCTACTCAAGCACGTGGATTCTTCAAACGTCAGTCTGGTGGTAAAGGTCAATTCGGTGATGTATGGATTGAATTTACTCCAAACGAAGAAGGTAAAGGATTCGAATTTGAAAACGCAATCGTCGGTGGTGTGGTTCCTCGTGAATTTATCCCAGCGGTTGAAAAAGGTTTGGTAGAATCTATGGCTAACGGTGTTCTTGCAGGTTACCCAATGGTTGACGTTAAAGCTAAGCTTTACGATGGTTCATACCACGATGTCGACTCATCTGAAACTGCCTTCAAGATCGCGGCTTCACTTGCCCTTAAAGAAGCTGCTAAATCAGCACAACCAGCTATCCTTGAGCCAATGATGCTTGTAACAATCACTGTTCCAGAAGAAAACCTTGGTGATGTTATGGGTCACGTAACTGCTCGTCGTGGACGTGTAGATGGTATGGAAGCACACGGTAACAGCCAAATCGTTCGTGCTTACGTTCCACTTGCTGAAATGTTCGGTTACGCAACAGTTCTTCGTTCTGCATCTCAAGGACGTGGTACATTCATGATGGTATTTGACCACTACGAAGATGTACCTAAGTCAGTACAAGAAGAAATCATTAAGAAAAACAAAGGTGAAGACTAATCTGTCCTCACTCTAGAAGGAAGTCACTTAGTGGCTTCCTTTTGTCTTTAGAAAACACCTCTAAGTATGGTAAAATAGTAGGAGAATAATGTGAGGAAAATGAATGTCAAATAGTTTTGAAATTTTGATGAATCAATTGGGGATACCTGCTGAAATGAGACAGACTCCTGCTTTAGCACAGGCCGATATTGAGCGAGTTGTGGTTCATAAAATTAGTAAGGTATGGGAGTTTCATTTCGTATTTTCTAATATTTTACCGATTGAAATCTTTTTAGAATTAAAGAAGGGTTTGAGGGAAGAATTTTCTAAGACAGGTAATAAAGCTATTTTTGAAATTAAGGCTCTGTCTCAAGAATTTTCAAATCAACTCTTACAGGCCTACTATAGAGAGGCTTTTTCTGAAGGGCCATGTGCTAGTCAAGGTTTTAAGTCCCTTTATCAAAATTTGCAAGTTCGTGCGGAGGGGAACCAACTCTTTATTGAGGGCTCTGAGGCGATTGATAAAGAACACTTTAAGAAGAATCATCTTCCTAATTTAGTCAAACAACTTGAAAAGTTTGGTTTTCCAACTTTTAATTGTCAAGTAGAGAAAAATGATGTGCTGACCCAAGAGCAGGAAGAGGCCTTTCATGCTGAAAATGAGCAGATTGTTCAAGCTGCCAATGAGGAAGCGCTCCGTGCTATGGAACAACTAGAACAGATGGCACCTCCTCCAGCTGAAGAGAAACCAGCCTTTGATTTTCAAGCTAAAAAAGCTGCAGCTAAACCGAAGCTGGATAAGGCGGAGATTACTCCTATGATTGAAGTGACGACTGAGGAAAATCGTCTGGTCTTTGAAGGGGTTGTTTTTGATGTGGAGCAAAAAGTGACCAGAACAGGGCGTGTTTTGATCAACTTTAAAATGACAGACTACACTTCCAGTTTTTCGATGCAAAAGTGGGTTAAGAACGAGGAAGAGGCTCAGAAATTTGATCTAATTAAGAAAAATTCTTGGCTCCGAGTTCGTGGGAATGTGGAGATGAATAACTTCACACGCGATTTGACGATGAACGTGCAGGATGTGCAGGAAGTTGTTCACTATGAGCGGAAGGATTTAATGCCAGAAGGAGAACGGCGGGTTGAGTTTCATGCTCATACTAACATGTCGACCATGGATGCTCTCCCAGAGGTTGAAGAAATAGTTGCGACAGCTGCTAAGTGGGGACACAAGGCTGTTGCCATCACGGACCACGGGAATGTCCAGTCCTTCCCACATGGCTATAAGGCGGCTAAGAAAGCGGGAATCCAGCTGATCTATGGTATGGAAGCCAATATCGTGGAGGACCGTGTCCCTATCGTCTACAACGAAGTGGAGATGGACTTGTCGGAAGCGACCTACGTGGTCTTTGACGTGGAAACGACGGGGCTTTCAGCTATCTATAATGATTTGATTCAGGTTGCGGCCTCTAAGATGTACAAGGGGAATGTTATTGCTGAATTTGATGAATTTATCAATCCTGGACATCCCTTGTCAGCTTTTACTACTGAGTTGACTGGAATTACAGATGACCATGTCAAAAATGCCAAACCACTGGAACAAGTTTTGCAAGAATTCCAAGAATTCTGCAAGGATACGGTCTTAGTTGCCCACAATGCTACCTTTGACGTTGGATTTATGAATGCCAACTATGAGCGTCATGGTCTGCCAAAGATTAGTCAGCCAGTTATTGATACGCTGGAGTTTGCTAGAAATCTCTATCCTGAGTATAAACGTCATGGTTTGGGGCCTTTGACCAAGCGTTTTGGTGTGGCTTTGGAACATCACCACATGGCCAATTACGATGCGGAAGCTACTGGTCGTCTGCTCTTTATTTTTATCAAAGAAGTAGCAGAAAAACATGGTGTGACCGATCTAGCTAGACTTAATATTGATTTGATTAGTCCAGATTCTTATAAAAAAGCTCGGATCAAGCATGCGACCATTTATGTCAAGAATCAGGTGGGGCTAAAAAATATCTTTAAGCTGGTTTCTCTGTCTAATACCAAGTACTTTGAAGGGGTACCACGGATTCCGAGAACGGTTTTAGATGCCCATCGGGAAGGTCTGATTTTAGGTTCAGCTTGCTCTGAAGGTGAAGTTTTTGACGCGGTTGTTTCCCAAGGTGTGGATGCGGCGGTTGAGGTGGCCAAGTATTATGACTTTATCGAGGTTATGCCACCTGCTATCTATGCTCCCTTAATCGCCAAGGAGCAGGTCAAGGATATGGAGGAACTCCAGACCATTATCAAGAGTTTGATAGAGGTGGGAGACCGTCTTGGTAAGCCTGTTCTGGCTACCGGAAATGTTCACTATATCGAACCGGAAGAAGAGATTTATCGTGAAATTATTGTCCGTAGTTTGGGGCAGGGGGCTATGATTAACCGGACCATCGGTCATGGTGAACATGCCCAACCAGCACCACTTCCAAAGGCTCATTTTCGAACGACCAATGAGATGTTGGATGAATTTGCCTTCTTGGGAGAGGAACTGGCTCGTAAACTGGTTATTGAAAACACCAATGCCTTGGCAGAAACCTTTGAGCCTGTTGAGGTTGTAAAAGGTGATTTGTACACACCTTTTATCGACAAGGCGGAAGAAACGGTTGCTGAGTTGACCTATAAGAAAGCTTTTGAGATTTATGGAAATCCACTGCCAGATATTGTTGATTTGCGGATTGAAAAAGAACTAACCTCTATTCTGGGGAATGGATTTGCCGTGATTTATCTGGCATCGCAGATGCTGGTGCAACGTTCCAATGAACGGGGTTACTTGGTTGGTTCTCGTGGGTCTGTCGGATCTAGTTTCGTTGCGACCATGATTGGGATTACAGAGGTCAATCCTCTCTCTCCTCACTATGTCTGTGGTCAGTGTCAGTACAGTGAGTTTATCACTGACGGTTCTTACGGTTCAGGTTTTGATATGCCCAATAAGGACTGTCCAAACTGTGGTCACAAACTCAGCAAAAATGGGCAAGATATTCCTTTCGAGACCTTCCTTGGTTTTGATGGGGACAAGGTTCCTGATATTGACTTGAACTTCTCGGGAGAAGACCAGCCTAGCGCCCACTTGGATGTGCGTGATATCTTTGGTGAGGAATATGCCTTCCGTGCAGGAACGGTTGGTACGGTAGCTGCTAAGACTGCCTATGGATTTGTCAAGGGTTACGAGCGAGACTATGGCAAGTTTTATCGTGATGCAGAGGTGGAACGCCTCGCTCAAGGTGCAGCTGGTGTCAAGCGGACGACGGGACAACACCCGGGAGGAATCGTTGTTATTCCTAACTACATGGATGTTTACGACTTTACGCCTGTCCAGTATCCAGCAGATGACGTGACGGCTGAATGGCAGACCACTCACTTTAACTTCCACGATATCGATGAGAACGTCCTCAAACTCGATGTGCTGGGACATGATGATCCGACCATGATTCGAAAACTCCAGGACTTGTCTGGGATTGATCCTAATGAAATCCCTATGGATGACGAAGGCGTGATGGCCCTCTTTTCTGGGACTGATGTGCTAGGTGTGACTCCTGAACAAATCGGAACTCCGACAGGCATGCTGGGGATTCCAGAGTTTGGAACCAACTTTGTACGAGGCATGGTAGATGAAACGCATCCGACGACTTTTGCAGAATTGCTTCAGTTGTCTGGACTGTCCCACGGTACTGACGTTTGGTTGGGAAATGCCCAGGATTTGATTAAACAAGGGATTGCGGATCTATCAACCGTTATCGGTTGTCGAGACGACATCATGGTTTACCTCATGCATGCTGGTCTCGAACCTAAGATGGCCTTTACCATCATGGAACGGGTACGTAAGGGCTTGTGGCTCAAGATTTCCGAAGAGGAACGCAATGGCTACATTGAAGCCATGAAGGCTAATAAGGTGCCAGAGTGGTATATCGAGTCCTGTGGGAAAATTAAGTATATGTTCCCTAAGGCCCATGCGGCAGCCTACGTTATGATGGCCTTGCGTGTAGCTTACTTCAAGGTTCATCATCCCATTTATTACTACTGTGCTTATTTCTCAATCCGTGCTAAGGCTTTTGATATCAAGACCATGGGGGCGGGCTTGGAGGCTATCAAGCGCAGAATGGAAGAAATCTCTGAAAAACGGAAGAACAATGAAGCCTCTAATGTGGAGATCGATCTCTATACAACTCTTGAGATTGTCAATGAGATGTGGGAGCGTGGCTTCAAGTTTGGGAAGTTAGACCTCTACCGTAGTGATGCGACTGAATTCATCATTGACGGAGATACACTGATTCCACCATTTGTTGCTATGGATGGTCTAGGAGAGAACGTTGCTAAGCAGCTGGTGCGAGCGCGTGAAGAGGGAGAATTCCTCTCTAAAACAGAATTGCGCAAGCGTGGAGGGCTCTCATCAACCTTGGTTGAAAAGATGGATGAAATGGGAATTCTCGGAAATATGCCAGAGGATAACCAGTTGAGTTTGTTTGATGAGTTGTTTTAAGTGCTAGTAACGGAGGGCTTTTGATGAAACTAAGAATATTTGCAGAAGACAAACCAGCTCAAAAAGTTTTTGACTATCAGCTAGAGCTGGCAGATGAAATAATTCTTCTATCAACAGCACTCTGGTCAGGTGCCATTGCTTTAGCAGGATTATTCTCTGCTTTGAAAGAAAAATAAAAATAAAAATAGAAAAGAGAAAACAACATGGTTTTACCAAATTTTAAAGAAAATCTAGAAAAATATGCGAAATTACTGGTTGCGAACGGAATCAACGTGCAGGCTGGTCACACTTTGGCTCTTTCTATTGATGTGGAGCAACGCGAGTTGGCGCATTTGATTGTGAAAGAAGCTTATGCTTTGGGTGCGCATGAGGTTATTGTTCAGTGGACAGATGATGTCATTAACCGTGAGAAATTCCTCCATGCGCCGATGGAGCGTTTGGACAATGTGCCAGAATATAAGATTGCTGAGATGAACTATCTTTTGGAAAACAAGGCTAGCCGTCTTGGAGTTCGTTCATCTGATCCAGGTGCTTTGAACGGTGTGGATGCTGACAAGCTTTCAGCTTCTGCTAAAGCTATGGGACTTGCCATGAAGCCAATGCGAATCGCAACTCAATCTAACAAGGTTAGCTGGACGGTAGCAGCCGCTGCTGGACTTGAGTGGGCTAAGAAAGTCTTTCCAAATGCTGCGAACGATGAAGAAGCAGTCGATCTCCTTTGGGACCAAATCTTCAAAACTTGCCGTGTCTATGAAGAAGATCCTGTTAAGGCTTGGGAAGAGCATGCAGCTATCCTCAAGAGCAAGGCCGATATGCTTAATAAAGAGCAATTTTCAGCCCTTCACTACACAGCGCCAGGAACAGATTTGACACTTGGTTTGCCGAAAAACCATGTTTGGGAATCAGCTGGTGCTATCAATGCACAGGGTGAAGGATTCTTGCCAAATATGCCGACAGAAGAAGTCTTCACAGCACCTGACTTCCGTCGTGCAGATGGTTATGTCACTTCTACAAAACCGCTTAGTTATAACGGAAACATTATTGAAGGTATTAAGGTGACCTTTAAGGATGGACAAATCGTTGATATCACTGCAGAGAAGGGTGATCAGGTCATGAAAGACCTTGTCTTTGAAAATGCGGGTGCGCGTGCCTTGGGTGAATGTGCCTTGGTACCAGATCCAAGCCCAATTTCTCAGTCAGGTATTACCTTCTTCAACACCCTTTTCGATGAGAATGCTTCAAACCACTTGGCTATCGGTGCAGCCTATGCAACTAGCGTAGTTGGTGGAGCGGAGATGAGTGAAGAAGAGCTTGAAGCTGCGGGGCTGAACCGTTCAGATGTTCACGTGGACTTTATGATTGGTTCTAACCAAATGGATATCGATGGTATCCGTGAGGATGGGACACGTGTACCACTCTTCCGTAAGGGAGATTGGGCAAATTAAGGAGATAATATGTTAGGAAGTATGTTCGTTGGTCTCCTAGTGGGATTTTTAGCAGGTACTCTGACCAATCGTGGAGAACACATGGGATGTTTTGGAAAAATGTTTCTCGGATGGGTTGGTGCCTTTATAGGCCACTTGCTTTTTGGGACTTGGGGACCGATAATAGCAGGAACTGCCATTATTCCGGCAGTACTAGGTTCCATGATTGTCTTAGCTATTTTTTGGAGACGAGGAAGTTAATTTCCTAAATCTGATACTCAATGAAAATCAAAGAGCAAACTAGGAAACTAGCCGCAGGCTGCTCAAAGCACTGCTTTGCGGTTGTAGATAGAACTGACGAAGTCAGCTCAAAACACTGTTTTGAGGTTGTGGATAGAACTGACGAAGTCAGTAACCATACATACGGCAAGGCGACGTTGACGCGGTTTGAAGAGATTTTTGAAGAGTATGAAACGAAAAGGAGGTTGGTCATTGTACCAGCCTCCTTTTGATATGATATAATAGTTCTATGAGATTGGATAAATTTTTAGTTGCCTGCGCTGTGGGAAGTCGGACTGAGGTCAAAAACTTGCTCAAGGCTGGGCGCGTGACGGTAAATAGTAAAAAAGAAAAGTCAGCTAAATTGCAGATTGATGAAGAAAGAGATGAGATTCGATTTGATGGTCAAGTGTTGGAGTATGAAGAGTTTGTCTACTACATGATGAACAAGCCCCAAGGGGTTATTTCAGCGACTGAAGATCCTAAACACAGAACGGTGTTGGACTTGTTGGATGACTTGGCTCGGAGCAAGGAAGTTTTCCCAGTAGGACGCTTGGATATTGACACGCATGGTCTTTTGCTCTTGACCAATGATGGTCAGCTGGCCCATGCTCTTCTTTCACCTAAGCGTCATGTTGACAAGACGTATCAGGCACAAGTCAAGGGAATCATGACCCAAGAAGATGTGGAGATATTTGCTAAGGGTATTCCTCTCAAAGACTTTACTTGTCAGCCCGCTAAACTGGAGATTGTGTCCATAGATACAGAAAAAATTCAAAGCCAAATCCGTGTGACCATTGCAGAAGGGAAGTTCCATCAGGTCAAGCGTATGGTGGCTTACTGTGGCAAGGAAGTAGTGGACCTACAGCGTTTGACTATGGGAACTTTAGTTTTAGATGAGAACTTGCAGCGAGGAGAATGGCGTCGCTTGACCAAGGAAGAGTTAGAAGCTCTCCTTGCGAATATTGCTTAATTTGATTTATATTCGAAAAGGTGAGGAAGAATGTCCTTGCCTTTTATGTTTTTCAGTTGCTTCCTTTGTGAAAAGAGTTATAATAGACTGTAGAATAAAAGGAGGAATCTATGAACGCGATTCAAGAATCATTTACTGATAAATTATTTGCCAACTATGAAGCAAATGTCAAATACCAAGCGATTGAAAATGCTGCCAGCCACAACGGAATTTTTGCAGCCCTAGAACGTCGCCAAAGCCATGTAGACAACACACCTGTTTTCTCATTGGATTTGACCAAGGACAAGGTAACCAACCAGAAAGCGTCTGGTCGTTGCTGGATGTTTGCAGCCCTTAACACTTTCCGCCACAAGCTCATCTCACAATATAAACTAGAAAATTTTGAGTTGTCACAGGCCCACACCTTCTTCTGGGACAAGTATGAGAAATCAAACTGGTTCTTGGAGCAAGTCATTGCGACTGCAGACCAAGACTTGACGAGCCGTAAGGTTAGCTTCCTACTTCAAACTCCACAACAAGATGGTGGTCAGTGGGATATGGTCGTTTCTCTCTTTGAGAAATACGGTGTCGTGCCTAAGTCAGTTTACCCTGAGTCTGTTTCATCTAGTAGCAGCCGTGAGCTAAATGCAATCCTTAACAAATTGCTTCGCCAAGATGCTCAAATTTTGCGTGACTTGCTTGTTTCTGGCGCAGACCAAGCGACTGTCCAAGCTAAGAAAGAAGACCTCTTGCAAGAAATTTTCAACTTCCTTGCTATGTCATTGGGTCTTCCACCACGTACATTTGACTTTGCTTATCGCGATAAGGATAACAATTATCAAAGTGAAAAGGGTATTACACCACAAGAGTTTTACAAGAAATATGTCAATCTTCCACTAGAAGATTACGTTTCTGTTATCAACGCCCCAACTGCTGACAAGCCTTACGGCCAATCTTACACAGTTGAGATGTTGGGAAATGTGGTTGGTAGCCGTGCGGTTCGTTACATCAACGTTCCAATGGAGCGCTTGAAAGAGTTGGCAATTGCTCAAATGCAAGCAGGCGAGACTGTTTGGTTTGGTTCTGATGTCGGCCAGCTCAGCAACCGTAAGGCTGGAATCCTTGCGACAGATGTTTATGACTTTGAATCAAGCATGGACATTAAACTCACTCAAGACAAGGCTGGACGTTTGGACTATAGTGAAAGCTTAATGACCCACGCCATGGTCTTGACAGGTGTTGATTTGGACGAAAATGGCAAGTCAACCAAGTGGAAGGTTGAAAACTCTTGGGGAGACAAGGTCGGTACAGATGGTTACTTTGTTGCCTCAGACGCTTGGATGGACGAATACACTTACCAAATCGTTGTCCGTAAGGAATTGCTGACAGCAGAAGAACAAGCTGCCTATGAAGCAGAACCAATTGTACTCGCACCATGGGATCCAATGGGTGCCTTGGCCGAATAAAAGTATAGAAAAAAGGAATCAGATTTTAGAACCTGATTCCTTTTAAGTTGCTTGATTACATGATGTGAAGAACATGTGCCACAATACCCACTGCGAAGAGTGCAAGGATAATAGTGATTGGAGATACTTTTTTCTTAAGCAAGTACATGCAAAGGAGAGTAAGGAGTAGTCCTGATAGTCCAGGGATCAACATATCCAAGTTTTGTTGGAAAGTAGTAACTTTTTCAGGTGTTTGAGACAATCCTTGTCCTACTTGTGCGAATGCTTCTTGGATACCTTTAGATCCTTCTGGCAATTTATCCCAATGGATATAAGCTTTTTCATCTAGTTGAACTTTGGCAACATCGAAAGCAAATTTAATATTTACCCAACGTTGAACAAGGACAGCAAGAATGAACATACCAAGGATAGAAGCACCTTTAGTGATGTCTTGGAGGATACCGCCAGACATATCTTTAGTGATTTCTGATCCAGCCTTGTATCCAATCTCTTGTGTATACCACAAGAATGACATACGAATCAAGTTCCAAAGAACGAAGAAGAGGATTGGACCTAAGATATTACCAGTAAGGGCAAGTGAAGCACCGAGTGATCCAAGGATTGGGCGTACTGTAAACCAGAATACTGGGTCACCGATACCAGCAAGAGGTCCCATCATACCGATTTTAACCCCTTGGATAGCAGCATCATCGATCTCAACACCGTTAGCACGTTCTTCTTCAAGTGCAAGAGTAACCCCCATGATTGGAGCGGCTACGTATGGGTGAGTGTTGAAGAACTCAAGATGGCGTTCAAGAGCAGCGATTTGATCTTCTTTTTTAGTGTAGAGTTTTTTAAGAGCTGGAATTAATGAGTAAGCCCAACCCAAGTTTTGCATACGTTCATAGTTCCAAGAACCTTGTAAGAAAGTTGAACGCCACCAAACTTTTTTACGATCTGATTTAGTTAATTGAAGTTTTTCAGTCATGATGTTTTCAGTCCTTTCTTATCTTAGTAGTCTTCTAGGATATCGCCGATTGGGTCGTTAGAAGTTGCGGCTCCTCCGCCACCATTTCCACCAGTTTTAGAAAGGTGAAGGTAGATAAGAGCGATAGCAACACCGATAGCACCAAATCCGATTAGAGTAATATCTGACACGGCAGCAAGCACGAAACCGATAGCGAAGAATGGCCATACTTCACGAGTTGCCATCATGTTGATAACCATAGCGTAACCAACGGCAACAACCATACCACCACCGATAGCCATACCATCTTTAAGCCAATCAGGCATAGCATTTAGAATGCTTTGTACTGTTTCAGTTGGTACCATTAGAAGGAGTGCTGCAGGGACTGCAATACGAAGACCTTGAAGAAGAAGTGCGACAAAGTGAGCACGTTCAACTGCTTTGAAGTCACCTTTTTTAGCAGAAGCATCAGCAGTGTGAACCAATCCGACAGAGAGTGTACGGACAATCATAGTCAAGAATAGACCAGCAACTGCAAGAGGGATAGCAACTGCTTGGGCAACACCGATACCTGTCTTAGTAAAGTCGCCACCAAGAACCATGATAATGGCAGCAGCAACAGAAGCAAGAGCAGCGTCAGGAGCTACGGCAGCTCCGATGTTAGCCCAACCAAGGGCGATCATTTGAAGAGAACCACCAAGGATGATCCCTGCTTCAAGGTTACCAGTAACAAGACCGATAAGGGTACAAGCTACGATTGGTTGATGGAATTGGAACTGGTCGAGGATACCTTCAAGACCTGCTAGGAAGGCTACAACGACTACTAAAACCATAGAAATAATAGACATCTTTAAAATCCTTTCATAAAATCGATTATTGCACGTTTGCTTTGTTGATCAAGTCAAACAAATCTTTTTTGGTGTCGTTTGGTACTTTACGTACATCAAATTCAACACCAAGGTCACGCATTTTTTCAAATGTAGCAACGTCTTCTTTATCCATAGACAAAACGTTGTTAACCATTGTTTTACCAGTTGAGTGAGCCATTGATCCAACATTAAGAGTTTTGATTGGCACGCCACCTTCGATAGCACGAAGGGCATCTTGAGGTGTTTCAAACAAGATAAGGGCATGTGTTCCTCCGAAGCGAGGATCTTTTGCAACGTCGATTAGTTTTTGGATAGGAACAACATTTGCTTTCACTTTACCTGGAGCTGCTTGTTTAATCAATTCTTTACGTAATTCGTCTTTAGCTACGTTATCTGAAGCAACGATGATACGATCTGCTTTTGAATCTGGAGTCCAAGCAGTTGCAACTTGACCGTGAAGTAAACGAGTGTCTAGACGGGCAAGGTTGATTTTGAGTTTACCGTCTCCGATGACAGTTCCTTCTGGAATAGCAGCTTGGGCAACTGGAGCAGCTGCAGCGCTTGCTACTTCCTCAACTGGGTTTAGCTCTTCTGGAAGAGCTTTGATGCCATCTTTGGCTTCTTTAATGATATTAGCAGCGACTTTTTCTACACCTGCAGCAGCGTCCATGAGGCGCTCTGTGTAGGCTTGAATTAACATCGGTAAGTTAAGTCCTGTGATGATGGCAAACTTACGCTCAGGATTTTCTCCCATCACGCGGCTAGCTTGGTTAAATGGAGATCCACTCCAAAGGTCAGCCAAAACTAGAACCTCATCTTCTGCGTCAAATGCAGCAACAGCGTTATTAAACTTAGCGTATAGATCATCAGGACCTTCATTTGGCATAAAGGTTACAACTTGAACCTTTTCTTGTTCACCAAAGATCATAGATCCTGACTGATGAATACCCGCAGCAAATTCGCCGTGGCTTGCAATAATGATTCCGATACTCATTATTGTCATACCTCCTTTTTTGTTTTAGTTTTCGTTTAAGAAAACTTTAAGACTTTTTAAGTATAAACCGTTTTCATATAAAAAGCAACTATTTAACATAAAAAAGCAAAAAGGGCTTCTTTGAAAATATTGATATATTAAGTTTTTGAGAGGTAATCTTGAATCCATATTTAAAAATTTAATATAAAAAAGTTGGAAGCGTATTCCAACTTTTAAAATAGGTTTCTATTAGATTAGTGGGTGAAGTCGAGTACCATACGTCCTTGGATTTGACCTTTTTCCATTTCGTCGAAAATGGCTACAGCATCTTCTACTGGACGTTTTTGCACAACTGGAACTACTAAACCTTCTGCACCGAATTGGAAGGCTTCTTCCAAGTCTTTACGAGTTCCTACAAGAGAACCGATGACTTGGATTCCATCTAGAACGGTTTTGACGATGCTGAGTTCCATCATTTCAGAAGGAAGACCAACAGCGACTACGCGACCACCGGCACGAACTGAGTCAACAGCCTGGTTGAAGGCAACTTTAGATACAGCAGTTACGACAGCTGAATGAGCTCCACCATCAGTTTTTTCCTTGATGAGTCCAGGTACATCTTCAACTTCGAGGCCGTTAATAACAATGTCAGCGCCTACTTCTTTTGCAAGAGCAAGTTTGTCGTTATTGATATCAACTGCGATGACATGAGCATTGAATACTTTTTTAGCGTATTGAACAGCTAGGTTACCAAGTCCACCAGCACCGTAAAGAACAACCCATTGGCCTGGTTCAACTTTTGCTTCTTTTATAGCTTTATAGGTTGTTACACCAGCACATGTGATAGAAGAGGCTTGGGCTGGATCAAGTCCGTCAGGAACTTTAACAGCATAGTCTGCAGTTACGATACATTGTTCAGCCATACCACCGTCTACGGAGTAGCCAGCATTTTTCACTGTACGGCAAAGAGTTTCACGGCCAGTAGTACAGTATTCGCAAGTGCCACATCCTTCAAAGAACCAAGCAACGCTGACGCGGTCGCCGACTTTAAGGCTTTTCACATCTGGGGCAATTTCTTTAACGATACCAACACCTTCATGTCCTAGGACACGTCCTGGTACCTGACCGAAGTCGCCATGGGCAACGTGAAGGTCAGTGTGGCAAACACCACAGTATTCAATTTCTACAAGTGCTTCCCCAGTTTCAAGTGGACGGAGTACTTTTTCTTCAATAGCAACACCAGTGCTTTCTGGATTTACAACAACAGCTTTCATAGCTATCCTCCTTGATATTAACGGAGAGCAGGAGAAACAGGACTGGATTGATTTTGTATCAACAGAGTCGAGTATGACGAGCTCTCTTGTATTTATATGTGAAGTATATCACAAAAGAAAGCCTTTTCCAAGGTTTTGGAGGCAAAAAGTAGAACAATCGATTAACTGGTTGATGAGACTGTGAAAAGAGCACAAAGACCAGCTCGTAAGCTGGTCAGTATGGACTATAAGAATAAGTCTTGCAGGGTTTTGGCAACACCGTCTTGGTCATTGGTCAGGGCGATTTGCTCATCTGCATAGGGGAGTAGCTCTGGGTTGGCATTTTTCATTGCATAACCTTTCCCAGCAAAAGCGAGCATTTCGGTATCATTGTGCTCATCTCCAAAGGCAATCAAATCCTTTTTATCGCGGTTCATTACCTTGAGCAAGTAGTCCAAAGCAAAGGCCTTATTAACTCCTTTGGGTGTACACTCAAGGATATTGAGCGGACCTCCCCAGGTATTAATAGAAAGTTGATGCTGGTAGAAGGCGTTCATTTCTTTTGCCAAGGCATACTTGTCACTGGCTCTGGTCTGCAACAGGATACAGTTAGGGTCCTTGGTCACCAACTCAGGCTGGAATTGATCTTCAGGCTGGAAAGCTTCTACACCAAATAGTTTGGGATTGGCAATTTCTTCATTAGGATTTGTAATGTAGAATTTTTTACGGTATTCTCCAGCGATAAAATCGGCTTGAATGTCCTCTGAACGTCGAACCATATCTAGCAGATATTTTTTGTCTACAGTCAAACACTTTTCAAAATCCCAAACTTGGTCTGGTAAATGAGTAAGGGAGCCGTTGAAATTAATCATAGGAGTGTTTAAGTCTAGTTCACGGTAAAAATCTTTTGACATGCGGTAAGGGCGACCTGTCGTGATAATAATCTGATGGCCTTTTTCAGCAACTTTTTTGATGGTTTTTTTGGTAAAGTCAGAAATTTGACTGTCTGAGTTGAGCAGGGTTCCATCCAGGTCAACTGCAATAATTTTTTTTGTCATAGGGACCTTTCTAGTGTCTTTTCAGATAAGATGTCTACTATTATAACAAAAAGCAGGCAGAAAAGCAGATTCGAAACCAAAAAAGAAATTTCATCAAATTCTTAAATAAATCAAACAAAGATATTGAAAAAGTGAATGATAAATGATATAATTCTATTATTGTTCGTAAAAATTAAAAGGAGATTGATAATGGACAAATTATTTAAACTAAAAGAGAACGGTACAGACGTTCGTACAGAGGTTCTCGCTGGTTTAACAACTTTCTTTGCAATGAGCTATATTCTCTTTGTAAACCCACAAATTCTTTCGCAAACAGGAATGCCTGCTCAGGGTGTATTCCTCGCAACGATTATCGGTGCAGTTGCTGGTACCCTGATGATGGCCTTCTATGCCAACTTGCCATATGCTCAAGCGCCAGGTATGGGTCTTAACGCCTTCTTTACATTTACAGTTGTATTTGGACTTGGTTATTCATGGCAAGAAGCCTTGGCTATGGTCTTCATCTGTGGTGTCATCTCATTGATTATTACCTTGACAAATGTTCGTAAAATGATCATTGAATCGATTCCAAATGCTCTTCGCTCAGCTATTTCAGCTGGTATCGGTGTTTTCCTTGCCTACGTGGGAATTAAGAATGCTGGACTTTTGAAATTTACGATTGATCCAGGCAACTATACTGTTGTAGGAGAAGGGGCTGACAAAGCTCAAGCAACGATTGCAGCAAACTCTTCAGCAGTTCCAGGCTTGGTCAGCTTTAATAATCCAGCTGTTTTGGTGGCTCTTGCAGGACTTGCTATCACAATCTTCTTTGTTATCAAAGGGATTAAAGGGGGAATTATCCTCTCTATCTTGACAACAACTGTTCTTGCTATCGCAGTTGGTTTGGTAGATTTGTCTAGTATCGATTTTGCTAATAACCATGTTGGTGCAGCCTTTGAAGACTTGAAGACAGTCTTTGGTGCAGCTCTTGGTTCAGAAGGTTTGGGAGCTTTGATTTCAGATACAGCTCGCTTGCCTGAAACTCTGATGGCCATTCTTGCCTTCTCATTGACAGATATTTTTGACACGATTGGTACCTTGATTGGTACAGGTGAAAAAGTTGGTATCGTAGCGACAAATGGTGAAAATCACCAATCAGCTAAGTTGGATAAGGCTCTTTACTCTGACTTGATTGGTACTTCAATTGGTGCCATCGCTGGTACTTCGAACGTAACGACTTATGTTGAGTCTGCTGCTGGTATTGGTGCAGGTGGACGTACTGGTTTGACAGCCTTGGTTGTAGCTATCTGTTTTGCGATCTCAAGCTTCTTTAGTCCACTTCTAGCGATTGTACCAACAGCCGCTACAGCTCCAATCTTGATTATCGTTGGGATTATGATGTTGGCTAGCTTGAAAAATATCCATTGGGACGATATGTCTGAAGCGGTTCCTGCTTTCTTCACATCTATCTTTATGGGATTCAGCTACTCTATCACTCAAGGGATTGCAGTTGGTTTCTTGACTTACACTTTGACTAAGCTTGTCAAAGGTCAAGCTAAAGATGTTCATGTCATGATTTGGATTTTGGATGCCTTGTTTATCCTTAACTATATCAGCATGGCACTATAAATGCTATAATATAAAAAGGGGTTCTCCCCTTTTTATATTATAGTTACTTGAAAATTGCTTCAAACTAGGTAGGTGATTTTGATTGAATGGTAGGAGTATGATTGATGATAAAAAAGAATATTTGGGGTGAAGTATTAAACAGGGGGAAGTGGTTAATAATCTTTCTAGTAGGGCTTTTGTTTTCTCAGTTTCCTTTAGCCCTAGCAACTTTTCTAACTAGCAGAAAATTTCCACTGCTTCAAGCTGGACTATTAGTAGGGGCCGTATCTCTTGTAGTTTTAACTGTATTTATAATAGGTGCTAGGAAAACACAGTTGGCTAGTTTTGGTTTATCGTTTTTCAAGGCTAAGGATTTGGCTAGATTGGCCTTAAGCTATCTAGTGATTCTTGCCTTTAATATTCTTGGTGTGGTCTTACTGCGTTTGATGAATGAAACAACAACCAGCAATCAATCAAATATTAATGATTTGGTCCAGAATAGTTCCTTAATTTCCAGTTTTTTCTTACTGGTTCTAATAGCTCCTATTTGTGAGGAGATTTTATGTCGAGGAGTGATTCCTAAAAAACTCTTTCGTGGTAAAGAAAATGTGGGTTATATAGTCGGTGCTATTATCTTTGCCTTGCTTCATTTACCGACAAATCTACCTTCTCTTCTTATCTATGGAGGAATGTCAACTGTGCTAACTTGGACAGTTTATAAAACCCAACGTTTGGAAATGTCTATCTTACTTCACATGATTGTTAATGGAGTTTTTTTCTGTTTGTTGGCTCTCGTGGTGATTTTGAGTCGGACATTAGGGATCTCTGTTTAAGATTTTTGACAATTGCTTACTTGTTTCTACTGGGAAAAAGATGAATGCAATCGTGTCCATCTTTTTCTTTTTATGGTAAAATAGAGAAATAATATGATGAAAAGCCTTGAGGGAGTGACCGATATGTCAAGTAAAGCCAATCATGCAAAGACAGCTATTTGCGGAATTATCAATGTAACCCCAGATTCCTTTTCGGATGGTGGTCAATTTTTTGCTCCTGAGCAAGCACTCCAGCAGGCTCGTAAATTGATAGCAGAAGGAGCCAGTATGCTCGATATCGGCGGAGAATCAACTCGGCCGGGAAGAAGTAGCTATGTTGAGATAGAAGAGGAAATCCAGCGTGTTGTTCCAGTGATTAAAGCGATTCGCAAGGAAAGTGATGTCCTCATCTCTATTGATACTTGGAAGAGTCAGGTAGCAGAAGCTGCATTGGCTGCTGGTGCTAATCTAGTTAATGATATCACTGGTCTCATGGGTGATGAAAAAATGGCCCATGTGGTAGCTGAAGCGAGAGCGAAAGTGGTCATTATGTTTAACCCAGTCATGGCTCGACCTCAGCATCCTAGCTCGCTCATATTCCCTCATTTTGGATTTAATCAAGCTTTTACAGAGGAAGAGCTAGCTGACTTCGAAAAATTGCCAATCGAAGAGTTGATGGAGACTTTCTTTGTACGAGCACTAGCGAGAGCAAATCAAGCTGGAATTGAACAAGAAAATATCCTGTTGGATCCGGGAATCGGCTTTGGTCTGACTAAGAAAGAAAATCTGCTTCTTTTACGGGACTTGGATAAACTACATCAGAAGGGATATCCAATCTTTCTTGGAGTGTCGCGCAAGCGATTTGTCATCAATATCCTTGAAGAAAGTGGTTTTGAAGTCAATCCTGAGACAGAACTTGGTTTCCGCAATCGAGATACGGCTTCGGCTCATGTAACTAGTATCGCTGCGAGACAGGGTGTAGAAGTGGTGCGCGTGCATGACGTAGCTAGTCACAGGATGGCAGTTGAAATTGCCTCCGCTATTCGTCTGGCTGATGAAGCGGAAAATTTAGATTTAAAACAATACAAATAAGATGAAAGAAATTGAAAACAATCAGTGGATTGCCAACTACCGGACGGACCAACCGCATTTTGGCTTGGAACGCATGGTGGAACTATTAGCCTTGCGTGGCAATCCCCATCTCAAACTCAAGGTCATCCATATCGGGGGAACCAATGGCAAGGGTTCGACCATTGCTTTTTTGAAAAATATGTTGGAAAAGCTAGGGCTGAGAGTTGGTGTGTTCAGCTCGCCCTATCTCATTCATTATACAGACCAGATTAGCATCAATGGGGAATCCATTCCAGGAGCGAGACTAGAAGCCCTCATGGCAGACTATCAGTCTTTGATTGAGGGGGAAGCGATTGCCAATTTGCAGGGGACAACCGAGTTTGAGATTATCACCGCCATAGCTTATGATTACTTTGCCTCAGAGCAAGTAGATGTGGCCATCATGGAAGTGGGCATGGGCGGGCTTTTGGATAGCACCAATATCTGTCAGCCTATTTTGACAGGAATTACGACTATAGGATTGGACCATGTAGCTCTACTTGGGGACAGCTTAGAAGCCATAGCAGAGCAGAAAGCTGGTATTATCAAACAAGGTATTTCCTTGGTGACAGGCCGTATCGCTCCAGAAGCGCTAGCTGTGATTGACTCTATTGCAGAAGCTAAAAATGCGCCGAGAATACGATATAAGAGAGATTATCAGGTCAGTCATCAAGAGAGTGTGGTGATGGGTGAAATCTTTGATTATACCAGTTCTGTCAGACAAGGTCGTTTTCAGACAGGTTTGCTTGGTTTGCACCAGATAGAGAATGCTGGGATGTCCATAGCTTTGCTTGATACTTTTTGTCAAGAAGATGGTCGAGAGTTACCAGCTAATACTTTGATTGCTCAAGCCTTGGAAGAAACAAGTTGGCCAGGGCGTCTGGAGGTCGTGTCAAGAGACCCCTTGATGATTTTGGATGGAGCCCACAATCCCCATGCTATCAAGGCTTTATTAGCAACCTTGCAAGAACGCTTTGCGGATTATCGTAAGGAAATCCTCTTTACTTGCATCAAAACCAAGGCCTTGGAGGATATGTTGGACTTGCTGGGGGCCATCCCAGATACCGAGCTTACCCTGACACATTTTGACGATAGTCGGGCGACTGATGAAAACGTGCTGAAAGAGGCAGCCAAGTCTAGAAATCTCAGCTATCAAGGTTGGCAGGATTTTCTAGAGCAGAAATTGACAGATAAAAAAGAAGAGAAACAAACAGTTAGGATTGTCACGGGTTCCTTGTATTTCTTGAGCCAAGTGAGAGCCTATCTGATGGAGAGGAAAAACGAAAATGGATACACAAAAGATTGAAGCAGCTGTAAAAATGATTATCGAGGCTGTAGGAGAGGACGTTAACCGTGAGGGCTTGCAGGAAACGCCTGCTCGAGTGGCCCGTATGTACCAAGAGATTTTTTCAGGTCTTGGTCAAACAGCGGAGGAACATTTGTCAAAATCTTTTGAGATTATTGACGATAATATGGTGGTAGAAAAGGATATTTTTTTCCATACCATGTGTGAACACCACTTCTTGCCATTTTATGGGAGAGCGCATATTGCCTATATTCCAGATGGCCGTGTAGCAGGTTTGTCTAAGCTAGCCCGTACGGTTGAAGTTTATTCTAAAAAGCCACAAATTCAAGAACGATTGAATATCGAAGTGGCCGATGCCTTGATGGAGTATCTAGGTGCTAAAGGAGCCTTTGTTGTCATTGAGGCGGAACATATGTGTATGAGCATGCGTGGTGTCAGAAAACCAGGCACTGCAACCTTGACGACAGTAGCTCGTGGTCTATTTGAAACAGATAAGGACCTCCGAGATCAGGCTTATCGTTTAATGGGACTATAATACTCTTCGAAAATCAAATTCAAACCACGTCAGCTTCCATCTGCAACCTCAAAACAGTGTTTTGAGCAGTCTGCGGCTAGCTTCTTAGTTTGCACTTTGATTTTCATTGAGTATAAAAAGAATCCGCTTTGGGCGGATTTTTCTAGAAAGGAATCATTATGGATCAACTGCAGATTAAGGATTTGGAAATTTTTGCTTATCATGGTCTTTTTCCTAGTGAGAAAGAATTGGGGCAGAAGTTTGTTATTTCCGCAATCCTATCCTATGATATGACCAAGGCGGCGACAGATTTGGATTTAACAGCCTCTGTCCATTACGGAGAATTGTGCCAGCAGTGGACGGCATGGTTTCAGGAAACGAGTGAAGATTTAATTGAAACGGTAGCTTATAAACTGGTAGAACGTACTTTTGAGGCTTATCCTCTTGTCCAAGAAATGAAGTTGGAACTGAAAAAACCATGGGCGCCAGTGCATTTGCCACTAGATACTTGCTCGGTAACCATTCATCGCCGCAAGCAACGAGCCTTTATCGCCCTAGGAAGCAATATGGGAGATAAACAAGCAAACTTGGAGCAAGCCATTGAGAAAATGCGAAATCGAGGTATCCATATTCTTAAAGAGTCCAGTGTCTTAACGACGGAGCCTTGGGGTGGTGTGGAGCAAGATAGCTTTGCTAATCAAGTGGTTGAGATTGAAACCTGGTTGCCGGCCCCAGTTCTATTAGAGGCCTTGTTAGCCATTGAGTCAGAGATGGGACGGGTGAGAGAAGTGCATTGGGGACCTCGTTTGATTGATTTGGACTTGCTCTTTGTGGAGGACCAGGTCCTTTATACAGACGACCTCATCTTGCCACATCCTTATATAGCAGAACGACTTTTTGTCCTTGAGTCCTTACAGGAAATTGCACCACATTTTATCCATCCTACATTAAAGCAACCTATCCGCAACTTGTATGATGCTTTGAAAAAATAGAAAAAACTCTAGTTTTCAGTCACTTGCAACTGAAGGCTAGAGTTTTTATACTCTTCGAAAATCTCTTCAAACCACGTCAGCTTCCATCTGCAAAATCAAAACAGTGTTTTGAGCAGCCTGCGGCTAGCTTCCTAGTTTGCTCTTTGATTTTCATTGAGTATTAAAATAGGTCATTTTCTTCTGGGAGGAGGATAGTCTCTCTACCATCCATATCTAAAACCAGAACTCTCGGGGGATAAAGAGGGTCGAAAGGGTGGTTAAAGTCAAAATCAATAGCTGTAGGGAGGTGTTGACTTGAAAAGTGGAAGGTAATTTTTCCTTGGTTATTAAGCAATTGAAACTCGAGTTCCTCCTCCAATTCAAAGACATTTTTTAAGAAGTGGTCGATGATATACCAAAAAGAGTCAATAACGTCATCAGGCAAGCTGGTAACAATGCCAAAACTAGCAGACCGCATGTGGGTATTGGTAAAAGCCATATTTCTGCCCCCTTTCTTTTCCCTTATCATACAGCAAATAGGATTAAAAATCAAGAAAAGGTAATTTTTTCTTCATAAACATAGCTTTCTATGAAATTTTTTTCAAACAATCTTCAAAAAATACTTGAAAGTGTTTACAAATAGTGATAAAATGGAATAAGTGGAATCATGAAAACGAAATTTTCATACCGTCTCTTTTTTGGAGTCTCGTGAGGTATGATATAGAAAGGAAATGGAATGAATACAGACGATACAGTAACGATTTATGATGTCGCCCGTGAAGCAGGAGTTTCAATGGCGACAGTTAGCCGTGTAGTCAATGGCAATAAAAATGTAAAAGAGAACACCCGTAAAAAAGTGCTTGAGGTGATTGACCGTTTGGATTACCGTCCAAATGCAGTGGCACGTGGTCTTGCAAGTAAAAAGACAACCACTGTCGGTGTCGTGATCCCCAATATTACCAATGGTTATTTCTCAACACTTGCTAAAGGGATTGATGATATCGCTGAAATGTACAAGTACAATATCGTCCTTGCTAATAGTGATGAGGACGATGACAAGGAAGTTTCAGTTGTCAATACCCTGTTTTCTAAGCAAGTGGATGGTATCATCTTTATGGGGTATCACTTGACTGAAAAAATTCGTTCAGAGTTTTCTCGTTCTCGAACACCAGTTGTTCTTGCAGGAACTGTGGATGTAGAACATCAGCTTCCAAGTGTCAATATTGACTACAAACAAGCAACGATTGATGCAGTAACCTACCTTGCTAAAGAAAATGAGCGCATTGCTTTCGTTAGCGGTCCACTAGTGGATGATATCAATGGTAAGGTTCGTTTGGTTGGCTACAAGGAAGCCTTGAAAAAAGCAGGTATTTCTTATAGCGAAGGATTGGTATTTGAATCCAAATACACTTATGAAGACGGTTATGCCTTGGCAGAACGCTTGATTTCATCAAATGCAACTGCAGCAGTTGTAACAGGTGATGAATTGGCAGCAGGTGTCTTGAACGGCCTTGCTGATAAGGGTGTGTCTGTGCCAGAAGAGTTTGAAATCATTACTAGTGATGATTCACAAATCTCACGCTTTACCCGTCCAAACTTGACAACTATTGCCCAACCTCTTTATGACCTTGGTGCTATTAGTATGCGTATGTTGACTAAGATTATGCACAAGGAAGAGTTGGAAGAACGTGAAGTTCTCTTACCTCATGGTTTGACAGAACGTCGTTCGACACGAAAACGTAAATAGAAAAAATCAGGGAATCGTGAAGATTTCCTGATTTTGCTTTCTGGAGAAGAGACTTACCCTTCCATATAGTCTTTCAAAGCCTGTCCTGTTAGTCCGGCATTGAGGGCAATGAGGAGTTTCAAGCGGGCTTTTTGGGCGTTGAGTTCTTTAACAAAGAAGACACCAGATTTTTGCAACTGTACGCCTCCACCCTGGTAGGCATAAACAGGTTCGGCAATACCGTTAAAGCATCGTGATACCAGAGCGACTGGGATTCCTTTTTGCAGAAGGCTTTCTAATTTTTGAGCCGTTTCTTTGGGAATATTACCAGCTCCGAAGGCTTGGATAATCAAACCGTCCAATTGTTCCAAATCCAGCATATCAATGAGCTCATCTGTCATACCAGCATAAGCCGAGATAATAGGGACTAAACCTTGTATGTGATCAAGGTCAAAGCGGACACGAGGCTCAGCTGTTTTAAAGTAGAGGATTTCGTGTTTCATAATCAGACCAAGTGGCCCGTGTGTTGGAGTCTGGAAGGTGCTGACGTTGGTCGTATGTGTTTTGGTGACATACTTGGCAGCGTGTATTTCATCGTTCATAACGACCAAAACTCCTTTATCAGCAGCCCTGTCATCGCTAGCCACTCGTAGAGCACTCAGATAATTATAAACACCATCACTACCGAGTTCGTTGGAGCTGCGCATGGCCCCTGTTAGAACGATAGGCATATGGGGAACTTCCATGGTATCAAGGAAATAGGCTGTTTCCTCTAAAGTATCGGTCCCGTGTGTGATTACCACTCCATCGTAGTTATCTGCTTCCTCTTTAATTTTCTGGTAGAGGGCCAGCATATGCTTGGGTTTGATATGGGGGCTTGGCAGGTTAAAAAAGTCTAAGGCGTGGACTTGGATTCCTTCGAGGGGATTGGACACATGGTTCATGGGATTATCTGAACTGGTCACAACAGCACCAGAAGCATCGGCCTGCATGGAAATAGTTCCACCTGTATGTAAAACAAGGATTTTCTTAGGCATGATTTACTCACTCTTTCTGAAATGTGGTATAATCATTGTATCACAAAAGGGGAGATTGGGATAGGATGGAAGTCAAAGCGGTTTTTTTTGATATCGATGGAACCTTGGTCAACGATCGCAAGAGTGTTTTGAAATCCACTAAGGACGCGATTAAGATTGTCAAAGAACAAGGGGTGCTTGTCGGTGTAGCGACAGGACGAGGACCTTTTTTTGTTAAGGAATTGATGGACGATTTGGACCTGGATTTTGCGGTAACCTACAATGGCCAGTATATCTTTACTAAAGACAGAGTCTTGTTCACGAGCCCAATTTCTAAGTTACATTTGCGCCATCTAATTACGTATGCTAAAAAAGAGGGCAAGGAGATTGCCCTAGGGACCAAGGATGCCATGTTGGGTTCTAAAATCATGTCCTTTGGTTTGGGTTCTTTTTCCCAACGAATCAGTCGCTTCGTTCCCTCAGTTTTAACTCGGACAGTGAGTCATTCCTTTAATCGTATGGTTAGCAAGGTTGTTCCCCAAAAGGAAGAAGACTTACTTCAACTGATGAATCAGCCTATCTACCAAGTTTTGATGCTGATGACGCCAGAAGAATCTGAGAAAGCGGCAGCTGATTTTGAAGATTTGAAATTGACACGTAGCAATCCTTTTGCAGCGGATGTTATCAATCAAGGAAACTCTAAATTGGAAGGCATTCGACGAGTTGGGAAAGAATATGGCTTTGACCTCAACCAAGTGATGGCTTTTGGTGACTCAGATAATGACCTTGAAATGCTGGCTGGTGTCGGTATGTCGGTCGCTATGGGAAATGGTAGTAGCAGTGTTAAGGAAGTTGCTAAGCACATTACCACCAGCAATCAGCAAGACGGAATCCACAAGGCCTTGGAACATTTTGGTGTTCTGGCCTCAGAAAAAGTCTTTGTCAGCCGTGACTATCATTTCAATAAGGTCAAGACTTTCCATCACATGATGGATGAACGAACCCAAGAAGAACCTCGAACTTGGGATTTAGAAGGTGCAACCCATAGGGCTGGCTTTAAAATAGAAGAATTGGTGGAGTTTGTTCGAGCAGCCAGTCCCTCTGAAGAGGATTTTGGTCAAGCTTTATCGCAACTTCATCAGGCCCTTGATAAGGCAGCAGATAAAGTAGCCAAGAAGACACCTGCACAGCAAGATTTGGTAGGGCAGGTGGATGCCTTGATTGATACGCTTTACTTCACCTACGGTAGTTTTGTTTTGATGGGGGTGGATCCAGAACGTATTTTTGACATTGTCCATCAGGCCAATATGGGGAAAATTTTTCCAGATGGCAAGGCTCATTTTGATCCAGTGACCCACAAAATCTTAAAGCCAGATGATTGGGAAGAAAAATATGCTCCAGAACCTGCTATTAAAAAGGAACTGCAGCGTCAGCTCAAGGCTTATGAACGTCATAAAGAGAGAAATAATACTCAATGAAAATCAAAGAGTAAACTAGGAAACTAGCCGCAGGCTGCTCAAAGCACTGCTTTGAGGTTGTAGATGGACGTTGACGTGGTTTGAATTTTATTTTCGAAGAGTATAAATAGTAAACAAAAAGGAGCGCTGAGCTCCTTTTCTTTGTGATTATAAGGTTTTTTCTTGTTCTCTCACAACCAGCAAATCAACCTTAGCATGGCGGAGGATATATTCAGATGAAGAACCGACCAAGAGGCGTTCAAAGGCGTTGAGACCTGTTGCGCCAACGAGGATGAGGTCCACTTCCTCAGCATCTGGAATAGTACGTGCTAGTAGGGTCTTTGGATTTCCCATTTCAATGACGATATGAACATCTGCCACACCAGCATCTTTAGCACGTTTTTCGTACTCTTTCATCAGACTTTCAGCGTCGACTTGGAGTTCTTCATAAACTTCAGCATCAAAGGTGGATACGCTTTGGAGAGCGCGTGTGTCAATGACATGTGCGATGGTGAGTTTAGCGTCGTTCCGTAGAGCAGAATGAACTCCCTTGACAAAAGCCAAGTCCGCTTCTTTAGAACCATCGATTGCGACCATGATATTTTGGTAACGTTGTGCCATAATGAAACCTCCTGAAATTTTCTTACTATAATTGTAAACCTTTTCACTATAGAAGTAAAGTAAAAAAAGTATTTTTCAAAAGAATGTTAGCGATTAAAAACTATATAAATATATGATAAAATAAAAGAAAGGATAGCAGGAAAGAAGTGAAGGGAGGGAGAATGATGAAAAGCTCTTTTCAAGAAACAAAAAAATCAAATTTCCTTTATTATGGAATAATCCTAGTGTCGGTCTTGGTAGAAGTTATCATACTCTGGCAATTAGAGAGTCTGATACCGCTTCTTTATCCAGGTTTTATCGGCTTTTTAGTCTTTCATCTACTCTACCATCTGCTATTATTCCTAGTTGCAAAAAGAAGTGGACGCTTAGATTACTTGATGATATGGGGACTTTTCCTCATGTTCAATCTTCTTTATGACTCCTTTTTAGGCTTGCTTTTTCTAGGTTTATCTTTTGGTATGTGATGTGACTTTCGCAAAATACCTGCTATCTCCCCTGTCTTGGCCTCGCTTTTAGCGAGGTTTTTCTTCTATCTTAATCTAGTAACACATTTCAGTAAACTTGTCGCATTTTCTTTCTAGTGGTATAATGTTACTATCCTGATGAATTGAGGAAACAAGATGAAAGAATATAACAAGTCTAGTAAGTTAGAGCATGTTGCTTATGATATCCGTGGTCCTGTTTTGGAAGAAGCCATGCGGATGCGAGCAAACGGAGAAAAGATTTTACGTCTGAATACAGGAAATCCAGCAGAATTTGGCTTTACAGCGCCAGACGAGGTCATTCATGACTTGATTATGAATGCGCGTGATAGTGAAGGATATTCTGACTCCAAAGGGATTTTCTCAGCCCGTAAGGCCATCATGCAGTATTGCCAATTGAAGAAATTCCCAAATGTAGATATTGATGATATCTACCTTGGAAATGGTGTCAGTGAGTTGATTGTCATGTCCATGCAGGGGCTTTTGGACAACGGGGATGAAGTCTTGGTGCCAATGCCAGACTATCCTCTCTGGACAGCAGCTGTTAGCCTAGCTGGGGGAAATGCCGTTCACTATATCTGTGATGAAGCTGCAGAATGGTACCCAGATATTGACGATATCAAGTCAAAAATCACTTCCAACACCAAGGCAATCGTCCTTATCAATCCAAACAACCCAACTGGAGCCCTTTATCCTAAGGAACTCTTGTTGGAGATTATTGAGATTGCCCGTCAAAACGATTTGATTATCTTTGCGGATGAAATTTACGACCGCATGGTCATGGATGGACACGTGCATACGCCTGTGGCGAGCTTGGCACCAGATGTCTTCTGTGTCAGCATGAATGGTTTATCAAAATCCCACCGTATTGCTGGCTTCCGTGTAGGTTGGATGGTCTTGTCTGGACCTAAGACACATGTTAAAGGCTATATCGAAGGGCTCAATATGCTGTCCAATATGCGTCTTTGCTCTAACGTTTTGGCCCAACAAGTCGTACAAACTTCCTTGGGTGGTCACCAATCAGTTGATGAATTGCTCCTTCCAGGTGGACGAATTTACGAGCAAAGAAACTTCATCTACAATGCCATTCAAGATATTCCAGGTTTGTCTGCCGTTAAACCCAAGGCTGGACTCTATATCTTCCCTAAAATCGACCGCAATATGTACCGTATCGATGATGATGAACAGTTTGTTCTTGATTTCTTGAAGCAGGAAAAGGTTCTCTTGGTTCATGGTCGAGGCTTTAACTGGCAGGAACCAGACCACTTCCGTATCGTTTACCTTCCTCGTGTTGATGAACTAGCCCAAATCCAAGAAAAGATGACTCGTTTCTTGAAACAGTATCGTAGATAGGGCTTACATTCGAAAAAGCTGGAAACATTTGCCTAGAGCTATTGACAAAAGTAAAAGAATCAGATAGAATAGTAAAGTATGTTTAGTAACTGATCACTTTATAGCCGGCTAAACGAATACAAAATCTATGAGGAGGTATTCATCGTGAAACGTACTTATCAACCAAGTAAACTTCGTCGTGCGCGCAAACACGGATTCCGTAACCGTATGTCAACTAAAAACGGTCGTCGCGTATTGGCAGCTCGTCGTCGTAAAGGACGCAAAGTTTTGGCTGCATAATCCAAACGAACCATAACAAAAATCAGTAGGAACTCGAGTCTACTGATTTTTATTTTTGTAAAAAAGTTAAAAAGGCTTTATATTTTTGCTCAAATAGTGTATAATATTTCACATATAGTAAAAAATGGAGAATAATCATGAAGAAATCAAAAGTTATGCTTTTTGGAGCTATGGCTTTGACAGCAGGTCTAGCTCTAGCGGCATGTGGGTCTTCCCAATCAAGTAATGCAGACAAGACTTACTCTTATATCTTTGTTAGCAACCCAGATACCTTGGATTATATTACCTCTACTCGAGACTCAACATCTAGTATCACAACCAACTTGATTGATGGGTTGTTGGAAAATGACCAGTATGGCAATCTCATCCCATCTATGGCTGAGTCATGGACAGTGTCAAAAGATGGTTTGACCTACACTTATAAAATCCGTCAGGGGGCTAAATGGTACACTTCTGAAGGAGAAGAGTATGCAGATGTAACGGCTCATGACTTTGTGACAGGTCTCAAGTATGCGGCTGATAAAAAAGCTGAAAACTTGTACTTGGTACAAGACTCTATCAAGGGGCTAGCAGACTATGTTGAAGGAAAATCATCTGATTTTGGAACTGTTGGTGTGAAGGCAGTGGATGATTACACGCTACAATACACTCTCAACCAACCTGAGACTTATTGGAACTCTAAAACAACAGCAAGTATCCTTAGTCCTGTAAATGAAGCCTTCTTGAAGTCTCAGGGAGATGACTTTGGAAGTGTGACACCATCAAGTATTTTGTCAAATGGTCCTTACTTGTTTAAATCCTTCACATCAAAATCTTTGATTGAATTTGATAAAAACCCTAATTACTGGGATAAGGATAATGTTAAAATCGAGAAAGTGAAACTCTCTTTCTTTGACGGTTCTGACCAAGACAGCATTGCTAGAGGTTTCTTGGATGGTAACTATACAGATGGTCGTATCTTCCCAACAAGTTCAGTCTTTGCTGAACTCAAGAAGGGAAATGAGGACAAGATTACCTATACACCACAAAACTCAGTTACTTTCTATTATCTTTTCAACGTGAATCGTCAAAGCTACAAGCAAACTATGAAACAGTCTGATAAGGAAAAGACAGATTCACGCGCAGCTATGCAAAATAAAGATTTCCGTCAGGCTATCAACTTTGCCTTTGACCGTCATGCTTATGCAGCACAGACAAATGGTGAAGATGGAGCAGACCGTATCTTGCGTAACACGATTACACCAAGTAACTTTGTCCAAGTTGGCGATAAGAACTTTGGTGATATTGTCAATGAAAAAATTGTCAACTACGGTAAAGATTGGGCAAACATCAATCTAAACGATGGTAAGCAAGCCTTCTTGAATCCTGAAAAGGCCAAAGAGAAGTTTGCCAAGGCCAAAGAAAGTCTGCAAGCACAGGGAGTAACCTTCCCAATTCATTTGGATATGCCAGTTGACCAGACTGCTAAGTTGGATGTTCAACAGGCTGGATCTTTCAAACAAACAGTGGAAGAAACTCTTGGTAAGGAGAATGTAGTTATCGATGTTATCCAACTTTCTCCAGATGAAAAAGACCAAGCAACCTACTTTGCAGATACAGCAGAACAAAAAGACTACGATATCGACATCTCAGGATGGGGTGGAGACTACTCAGATCCTAAGACTTACCTAGCTATTCTTGATCCAGAGACAGGTTCTCAGTTGAAAAACATGGGCTTGTCTGAAGGAAAAGACAAGGAAGTCAAGGACAAGATTGGTCTTGCTGACTACAAGAAACTCTTGGATCAGGCTGATGCGGAAATCACAGATACTCAAGCTCGCTATGAAAAATATGCTGAAGCCCAAGCTTGGTTGACAGATAGCGCCCTCTTCCTACCAGTTCAAAGTGGTGGAGCTAACCCAATCTTCCGTAAGACTGTACCGTTTACAGGTCCATTCTCATTTGTTGGTCATAAGGGAAATGCGGACAACTACAAATATGTTGAATTGCAAAAAGAGCCAGTAACCGCTAAACAGTACCAAGAACTCTATGAAAAATGGCTAAAAGAAAAAGCTGAGTCAAATAAAAAAGCTCAGGAAGATTTAGCTAACCATATTCAATAATATTCCTAGTCATGCTTTTCAGTTAATACTCTTCGAAAATCTCTTCAAACCACGTCAGCGTTGCCTTACCGTATATATGTTACTGACTTCGTCAGTTCTATCTGCAACCTCAAAACAGTGTTTTGAGCTGACTTCGTCAGTTTCATCTACAACCTCAAAGCAGTGCTTTGAGCAGCCTGCGGCTAGCTTCCTAGTTTGCTCTTTGATTTTCATTGAGTATAAGCATAGTGGCTGGATTCAGAAAAAGGCCTTACCAGACGCTTATTGGTTCTGGTAGGGCCTTTTCTTTATTCTTTTAAGTGATAAGAGTAGCTAGCGACAACGACGTCTTGGTGCCAGCGGAGTGCATATTTGAGTTTGAGACTCATCTGATTGTGTAGAATATTTTGCCAAGGTTTATTAGGGATAAACTGGGGTACCAGAACAGTGACTGTATAGTTCTTTTTCTGAGCATCCTCAGAGATTCGTTTGACATACTTGACAGTAGGGGTGATGATGTCACGGTAGCTGGTTTTGATATTTTTCAGAGTAATGGTTGGGAAGTAATCGGCAAATTCTTGGAGAATTTCTTGATCTTTTTCTGCTGTTTCCTTAGTAGAAATGTGCATGGCTAAGACTTCATCACCGATACTTTGAGCGTAGTTAATGGCTCCAACACTTACACGGGTGACATTCCCTACTAGGACGAGAACTAGATTTCCATCGTAGGTACGTTTTTCGATGCCTTCATAGAGTCGTAGTTGTTGGGCCACTTTTTGGTAATGACTGTGAATCGCCAAGAAGAGTAGGGTGAGTACGAGAATAATCGGGAAGAAAGGCCAGATATCACTGAGACGGAAAAAGAGCAGGATCAGCACGATAGCGTAGCAAATGATGGCTCCAAGGATATTGGCAAGGGCAGGTTTTAAGAAATTTGCCCCTTTTTCTTTTTTCCAATGGCGAATCATCCCAGTCTGAGAAAGGGCAAAGGGAACGAAGACCCCGATAGTATAAAGAGGAATCAAACGTTCGGTATTGCCATTAAAAATGAGAAGAAGAATCATAGCACCAAAAGCCAGAGTTAAAATTCCATTAGAGTAGCCTAGGCGGTCTCCTTTTTCCATAAAGAGATGGGGCATGTATTTGTTTTTAGCCATATTGTAAGCCAGCATAGGGAAGGCCGAAAAGCCAGTATTTGCAGCTACGGCTAAAATCAAGGCTGTGGAGAATTGGAAGATATAATACCCAAGATGGCCTAAGAAGGAAGTGCCGAGGACACCCTGAGCCATCTGTGAAAGAATAGTTTCTCCGTGTTGAGGCATAATCCCCATCCAGTAGTTTAGGAAGGTAATGCCTGCAAAAAGAAAACCTAAAATCAGTGACATAATGGTCAAGGTCTGAGCAGCATTCTTTTCTTTCGGAGCCTTGAAAAAGGGAACGGCATTTGAAATAGCTTCAACCCCTGTCAGAGAGGCAGAACCACTGGTAAAAGCTCTTAGAATGAGAACTATAGACAGGCTCGGAACAGCATGCCCAATAGGTGAAGTTGCCTGATAGCTGAGAGACCCTGTCATTAGTTGAAAGATTCCGTAGAGCAAGAGAAAGACAGTACTGATGATAAAGAGATAGACAGGAATCATCAGTGAACTGGCAGATTCTTTTAAGCCCCGTAAATTCAAGAGCATAAGCAAGCAAACTAGAAAAATGGAAATGTGGAGGTTGTAAGGGTGGAGAGCAGGGAGAGCTGCTGTGATAGCATCGGCTCCAGATGACACCGATACCGCCACAGTCAGCATGTAGTCAACTAGCAGACTACCTCCAGCGATTAAGCCAAGTTCGGGAGATAGATTTTCTCGAGTAACCATATAGGCCCCTCCCCCTTGAGGGTAGGCATGGATGATTTGACGGTAGGAGACGGTCAGGCTAGCTAGGAGCAGGAGGACAAAGAGGCCGATAGGAAGACTCCACCATATCGCAAGAGGAGAGAGACTAGCCAAGACGAGGACTACTTGCTCAGGTCCATAGGCGATGGAGGACAGAGCGTCGCTTGACAACATGGCTAGTGCCTGCATTTTTCCCAGTAGTCCCCCTTCGCCTTCGGTTAAGGATTTAAGAGGACGACCGATAAAAGTCTGTTTTAATTTTGTAAACATGGTATTTTCCTTTTCTGAAAATTTCAATAAGTGCTATTATACTGCTTTGAAAAAATTGCGTCAAGAGACGACAATAGATTTTAGAATATTTTTTACAGATGAGGAGATAGGGCGGTTTTTTGGTATAATAGAAGATAGAAAACGAGGTTAGAAGAGATGATTTTTGATACACATACACACTTGAATGTAGAAGAATTTGCAGGTCGTGAGGCAGAGGAAATCGCCTTGGCTGCTGAGATGGGTGTGACACAGATGAATATAGTTGGTTTTGATGAACCGACGATTGAGCGTGCTTTGGAGTTGGTGGATGAGTACGACCAACTCTACGCAACTATTGGTTGGCATCCTACAGAAGCTGGTACTTATACAGAGGAAGTTGAGGCTTACTTACTGAATCAGTTAAAACATCCCAAGGTTATAGCACTGGGTGAGATTGGTCTGGATTATCATTGGATGACAGCGCCAAAAGAGGTGCAGGAGCAGGTTTTTCGTCGTCAGATTCAGCTATCTAAGGACTTGGATTTGCCTTTTGTAGTTCATACCCGTGATGCGTTGGAAGATACCTATGAGATTATCAAGAGTGAGGGCGTTGGTCCTCGAGGTGGTATCATGCATTCTTTTTCGGGAACTCTTGAATGGGCAGAGAAGTTTGTGGACCTTGGTATGACCATTTCCTTCTCAGGAGTGGTGACTTTCAAGAAGGCAACTGACATCCAAGAAGCTGCTAGAGAACTTCCTTTGGACAAGATTTTGGTGGAAACGGATGCTCCCTACTTGGCTCCTGTTCCTAAACGGGGTCGTGAAAATAAAACAGCCTACACTCGCTATGTAGTGGACTTTATCGCTGACTTGCGTGGCATGACGGCAGAAGAGCTAGCGGCGATAACAACTGCAAATGCAGAACGAATTTTTGGATTGGACAGCAAGTAATGAAAGAGAAAATTTCCCAAGTTATCGTGGTTGAAGGTCGCGATGATACGGCCAATCTCAAACGTTATTTCGATGTAGAGACCTATGAGACACGAGGTTCTGCCATCAATGAGCAAGATATTGCACGTATTCAGCGTCTACACCAACGCCATGGAGTCATTGTCTTTACAGACCCAGATTTTAATGGGGAGCGGATTCGTCGCATGATTATGACGGCCATTCCAACAGTTCAGCATGCCTTCCTCAAACGAGATGAAGCTGTCCCCAAGTCCAAGACCAAGGGCCGTTCTCTGGGAATTGAGCATGCCAGCTATGAAGACCTGAAAACGGCTCTAGCTCAGATTACAGAACAATTTGAACATGAGAGTCAGTTTGATATCAGTCGTAGCGACTTGATTCGCCTTGGTTTTCTAGCGGGAGCAGATAGCCGTAAGCGAAGAGAATATCTAGGAGAAGCTCTCCGAATTGGCTATTCCAACGGCAAGCAACTCCTCAAGCGCTTAGAGTTGTTTGGGGTTACTTTGGCAGAAGTGGAAGAAGCTATGAAATCTTATGAGAACAGCTAAGCAGACCCCAAAATACAAGGGGAATGTGTTACAATAGTAGTAACAGATAATAGAAAAGAGAATAGATGAGAATTGCAGATTACAGCGTGACCAAGGCAGTGCTGGAGCGTCACGGTTTTACCTTTAAAAAGTCCTTCGGGCAAAATTTCTTGACGGATACCAATATTCTTCAAAAAATCGTGGATACGGCTGAGATTGATGACCAGGTTAATGTCATCGAAATCGGGCCAGGGATTGGTGCCTTGACCGAGTTTCTGGCTGAGCGTGCAGCAGAGGTCATGGCCTTTGAAATTGACCATCGTTTGGTACCGATTTTGGCAGATACCTTGCGTGATTTTGACAATGTTACCGTAGTCAACGAGGACATTCTCAAAGTTGATTTGGCGCAACATATCCAGAATTTCAAAAATCCTGACCTGCCAATCAAGGTAGTGGCTAATTTACCTTACTACATCACGACGCCTATTCTCATGCACTTAATCGAGAGTGGGATTCCTTTTAGTGAGTTTGTTGTTATGATGCAGAAAGAAGTGGCAGACCGCATTTCAGCCCAGCCGAATACCAAGGCTTACGGTAGCTTGTCGATTGCGGTGCAGTATTACATGACTGCCAAGGTTGCTTTCATCGTGCCTCGTACGGTCTTTGTGCCAGCGCCAAACGTGGACTCTGCTATTTTGAAAATGGTGCGTCGTCCAGAACCAGCCGTAGCAGTGGAAGACGAGAACTTCTTCTTTAAGGTTTCTAAGGCTAGTTTCACCCATCGTCGCAAGACCTTGTGGAACAATTTGACAGGTTACTTTGGCAAGACTGAAGAGGTCAAGGACAAGCTGACCAAGGCTTTGGACCAAGCAGGCTTGTCACCAAGTGTACGTGGGGAAGCCCTCAGCTTGGCAGAATTTGCCAGCCTAGCAGATGCACTTAAAGGGCAAGGACTCTAAGATGCAGGGACAAATTATTAAAGCCTTGGCAGGCTTCTACTATGTAGAGAGTGATGGCAAGGTTTATCAAACACGAGCGCGTGGAAATTTTCGTAAAAAAGGCCATACTCCCTACGTTGGGGATTTGGTAGATTTTTCTGCCGAGGAAAATTCAGAAGGCTATATCCTCAAGATTCACGAACGCAAAAACAGCCTAGTCCGTCCGCCAATTGTTAATATTGACCAAGCTGTAGTAATCATGTCAGTCAAGGAACCTGATTTTAACAGCAATTTGCTGGATCGTTTCTTGGTTCTTTTGGAGCACAAGGACATCCATCCCATCGTTTATATTTCCAAAATGGACCTACTGGAAGATAGAGGGGAACTGGATTTTTACCAACAGACCTATGGTGATATCGGCTATGACTTTGTGACCAGTAAAGAGGAACTCCTGCCTTTATTGACAGGCAAGGTTACGGTCTTTATGGGGCAGACAGGTGTTGGGAAGTCAACACTTCTCAATAAAATCGCACCAGACCTCAATCTTGAAACAGGAGAAATTTCAGACAGTCTGGGTCGCGGGCGCCACACTACTCGAGCAGTTAGTTTTTATAATCTCAATGGAGGTAAAATCGCAGACACACCAGGTTTTTCATCATTGGATTATGAAGTATCAACGGCGGAAGACCTCAATCAGGCCTTTCCAGAGATTGCTAGTGTCAGCCGAAACTGCAAATTCCGCACTTGTACCCATACCCATGAGCCGTCCTGTGCAGTGAAGCCGGCAGTAGAAGAGGGTGCCATTGCTATCTTCCGTTTTGACAACTACCTGCAATTCCTCAGTGAGATTGAAAATCGCAGAGAAACCTATAAAAAAGTCAGCAAAAAAATTCCAAAATAAGGAGAAACCTATGTCTCAATACAAGATTGCTCCGTCAATTCTGGCAGCAGATTATGCCAACTTTGAACGTGAAATCAAACGCCTAGAAGCAACTGGGGCAGAATATGCCCATATCGATATCATGGATGGGCACTTTGTGCCACAAATCAGTTTTGGTGCAGGTGTGGTCGAAGCTCTTCGCCCTCATAGCAAGATGGTCTTTGACTGCCACTTGATGGTAGCTAATCCTGAGCATCATTTAGAAGACTTTGCGCGTGCGGGAGCGGATATCATCAGCATCCATGTGGAAGCAACGCCCCATATTCATGGTGCCCTCCAAAAAATTCGTTCACTCGGTGTCAAGCCATCAGTTGTCATTAACCCTGGTACGCCTGTTGAAGCCATCAAGCACGTCCTTCATCTAGTTGACCAAGTTTTAGTCATGACAGTTAACCCAGGCTTTGGTGGGCAAGCCTTTTTGCCTGAAACCATGGATAAGGTCCGTGAGTTGGTTGCCCTTCGTGATGAAAAAGGCTTGAACTTTGAAATCGAAGTCGATGGCGGGATCGATGATCAAACCATTGCTCAAGCCAAAGAAGCTGGTGCGACCGTTTTTGTAGCAGGTTCCTATGTCTTTAAGGGAGATGTCAATGAGCGAGTACAAACTCTCAGAAAACAACTGGACTAGGGTTGCCGTTTTTGCAGGTGGAGATCGTGGTCATTATCGGACGGACTTTGATAGATTTGTCGGTGTGGATCGAGGTTCTCTCTGGGTCTTGGAAGAAGATTTGCCTCTTACTCTAGCAGTCGGAGATTTTGATTCTGTGACGGAAGAAGAGCGACAGGTGATTCAAAAACGTGCCCAGTATTTTGTCCAAGCCCAACCAGAAAAAGATGATACAGATTTGGAATTGGCTCTCTTAACCATCTTTGAGCAAAATCCTCAGGCTGAGGTTACTATTTTTGGTGCTTTGGGTGGCCGTATTGATCATATGCTGGCCAATGTCTTTTTGCCTAGCAATCCCAAGTTGGCGCCTTATATGCGCCAGATAGAAATTGAGGATGGGCAAAATTTAATTGCCTATTGTCCAGAAGGAACCAGTCAGCTAGAACCTCGTTCAGACTACGATTATCTAGCTTTTATGCCGGTTCGAGATAGCCAGCTTACCATTCTCGGAGCCAAGTATGAGTTGACAGAGGACAATTTTTTCTTTAAAAAAGTGTACACTTCTAACGAATATATAGATAGGGAAGTGTCGGTGACTTGCCCAGATGGTTATGTGGTCGTGCTGCATAGCAAGGACAGGAGGTAGAATGGAAAGTTTACTTGTTCTATTATTGATTGCCAATCTAGCTGGCCTCTTTCTGATTTGGCAAAGGCAGGATAAGCAGGAAAAACATCTAGCCAAGAGCTTGGAGGATCAGGCAGATCATTTGTCAGACCAGTTGGATTACCGTTTTGAACAAGCCAGACAAGCCAGCCAGTTAGATCAAAAAGACTTGGAAGTGGCTGTCAGCGATCGCCTGCAAGAAGTGAGAATCGAATTGCACCAAGGCTTAACTCAGGTCCGTCAAGAAATGACTGAGAATCTCCTCCAAACCAGGGATAAGACTGACCAACGTCTCCAAGCCTTGCAGGAATCAAATGAGCAACGTTTGGAACAAATGCGCCAAACCGTCGAGGAAAAACTAGAAAAGACCTTGCAGACACGCCTACAGGCTTCCTTTGAGACAGTTTCCAAGCAATTGGAGTCTGTCAATCGTGGTCTTGGAGAAATGCAGACAGTTGCCCGCGATGTCGGAGCCCTCAACAAGGTTCTCTCTGGAACCAAGACACGAGGGATTCTGGGAGAATTGCAATTGGGGCAAATTATTGAGGACATCATGACCCCTGCCCAGTATGAACGAGAATACGCAACGGTTGAAAACTCTAGTGAACGAGTGGAGTATGCCATCAAGTTGCCTGGACAGGGTGACCTGGAATATGTCTACTTACCGATTGACTCCAAGTTTCCACTGGCAGATTATTACCGCTTAGAAGAAGCCTATGAAGCTGGTGACAAGGACGAGATCGAACGCTGTCGCAAGTCACTCCTAGCCAGCGTCAAACGCTTTGCCAAGGATATTAAGAGCAAGTACATAGCACCACCTCGGACGACCAATTTTGGAGTTTTGTTTGTTCCGACAGAAGGTCTCTACTCAGAAATCGTCCGCAATCCGGTCTTCTTTGATGATTTGAGACGGGAGGAGCAGATTATTGTCGCAGGTCCAAGTACCCTATCAGCTCTTCTCAATTCCCTATCAGTTGGTTTCAAAACCCTTAATATCCAAAAGAGTGCCGACCATATCAGCAAGACGCTTGCCAGTGTCAAAACCGAGTTTGGCAAGTTTGGTGGTATTCTGGTCAAGGCACAAAAACATCTCCAACATGCCTCTGGCAATATTGATGAATTATTAAACCGTCGCACCACAGCTATCGAGCGGACGCTCCGTCACATTGAGTTGTCAGAAGGTGAGCCTGCGCTTGATCTACTCCATTTCCAAGAAAATGAGGAAGAATATGAAGATTAGTCACATGAAAAAAGATGAGCTGTTTGAAGGCTTTTACCTAATCAAGTCAGCTGACCTTAGACAAACTCGCGCTGGGAAAAACTACCTAGCCTTTACCTTCCAAGATGATAGTGGCGAGATTGAAGGGAAACTCTGGGATGCTCAACCTCATAACGTTGAGGCCTTTACCGCAGGTAAGGTTGTCCACATGAAAGGACGCCGAGAAGTTTATAACAACACCCCTCAAGTCAATCAAATTACCCTCCGCTTGCCTCAGCCTGGTGAACCCAATGATCCAGCTGATTTCAAGGTCAAGTCGCCAGTTGATGTCAGGGAAATCCGTGACTACATGTCGCAAATGATTTTTAAAATTGAAAATCCTGTTTGGCAACGGATTGTTCGAAAGCTCTACACCAAGTATGATAAGGAATTTTACTCCTATCCAGCTGCCAAGACTAATCACCATGCCTTTGAAACGGGTTTGGCTTATCATACGGCGACCATGGTGCGTTTGGCGGATGCTATTAGCGAAGTCTATCCTCAGCTCAATAAGAGCCTGCTCTATGCAGGGATTATGCTGCATGACTTAGCTAAAGTCATCGAGTTGACGGGACCAGACCAGACCGAATACACAGTTAGAGGCAATCTCCTTGGGCATATCGCTCTGATTGATAGTGAAATTACCAAGACAGTGATGGAACTCGGCATCGATGATACCAAGGAAGAAGTCGTTCTGCTTCGTCACGTAATCCTTAGTCACCATGGCTTACTTGAGTATGGAAGTCCAGTCCGTCCACGCATTATGGAAGCAGAGATTATCCATATGATTGACAATCTGGATGCTAGCATGATGATGATGTCAACAGCTCTTGCTTTGGTAGATAAAGGAGAGATGACCAATAAAATCTTCGCTATGGACAATCGTTCCTTCTATAAACCAGATTTAGATTAACAATTTAAGAAAAATGAGCATTTTTTAGGATAAGAATGTTCGTTTTTTTATGTGAATATGGTATAATAGATAAAATATCAAAATTAAATGAAATGGGAAATAGAAATGAAATTAAGAAGAAGTGATCGAATGGTTGTCATTTCCAACTATTTGATTAATAATCCTTATAAACTAACTAGTCTCAATACTTTTGCTGAAAAGTATGAATCTGCTAAATCATCCATCTCAGAGGATATCGTCATTATCAAACGAGCCTTTGAGGAAATTGAAATCGGTCATATCCAGACAGTAACTGGTGCTGGTGGTGGTGTCATTTTCACACCATCAATCTCAAGCCATGATGCCAAGGAAATGGTTGAGGACTTGCGTGCTAAGTTGTCAGAAAGTGACCGTATCTTGCCAGGTGGCTATATCTACCTGTCTGATTTGCTTAGTACACCAGCTATCTTGAAAAATATTGGTCGCATTATTGCCAAGAGCTTTATGGACCAAAAAATTGATGCGGTTATGACAGTAGCTACTAAGGGTGTTCCACTTGCAAATGCAGTTGCCAATGTCCTCAATGTTCCTTTTGTTATTGTGCGCCGTGACCTGAAAATTACCGAAGGTTCAACTGTCAGCGTCAACTATGTTTCAGGTTCAAGTGGTGACCGTATCGAGAAAATGTTCCTTTCAAAACGTAGTCTCAAGGCAGGCAGCCGTGTCTTGATTGTGGATGACTTCTTGAAAGGCGGTGGAACTGTCAACGGGATGATTAGTCTTTTACGTGAGTTCGACTCAGAATTGGCTGGTGTAGCGGTCTTTGCGGACAATGCTCAAGAAGAACGTGAAAAGCAGTTTGACTACAAGTCACTCTTGAAGGTAACTAATATTGATGTCAAGAACCAAGCCATCGATGTTGAGGTTGGCAATATCTTTGACGAAGATAAATAAGAGATAGAACTAAAGGTTGGAACGATTGTCCCAGCCTTTCTTTGCAAATAGAATAGAAGGAAGCTTATGAAGACACCATTTATCAATAAAGAAGACTTAGAAGCGATTGTTGCCGAGTTCCCGACACCTTTTCACTTGTATGATGAGAAGGGAATTCGTGAAAAGGCAAGGGCCGTCAACCAAGCCTTTTCGTGGAACAAGGGCTTTAAGGAATATTTTGCAGTTAAGGCTACTCCAACACCAGCTATTTTAAAAATTCTCCAAGAGGAAGGCTGTGGTGTGGACTGCTCTAGTTATGTGGAGCTTTTGATGAGCCATAAACTGGATTTCCCTGGTTCTGAGATTATGTTCTCTTCAAACAACACGCCAGACAAGGAATACGCCTATGCGCGTGAATTGGGTGCGACCATTAACTTGGATGCCTTTGAAGATATTGAACATCTGGAGCGAGCAGCAGGCATTCCAGAAATCATCTCATGTCGTTACAATCCTGGAGGCGTTTTTGAGCTGGGGACAGACATCATGGACAATCCTGGAGAAGCCAAGTTTGGCATGACCAAGGACCAGCTCTTTGAAGCTTTTGCCATCTTGAAGGAAAAAGGAGCCAAGACTTTTGGGATTCACTCCTTCTTAGCGTCCAATACCGTGACCCATCTCTATTATCCAGAGTTGGCTCGTCAGCTTTTTGAATTGGCTGTTGAAATCAAGGAAAAGTTGGGCATTTCGCTAGACTTTATCAATCTTTCTGGCGGTATTGGTGTCAATTATCGTCCAGACCAGGAGCCAAATGATATTGCCTTGATTGGTGAGGGAGTTCGTAAGGTGTATGAAGAGGTCCTTACGCCAGCTGGTCTTGGTGAGGTCAAGATTTTTACCGAATTGGGTCGTTTTATGCTAGCCCCTCACGGTGCCTTGGTCACAAGAGTCACTCATAAGAAGGAAACCTACCGTACCTATCTAGGTGTTGATGCATCAGCAGTCAACCTCATGCGTCCAGCTATGTATGGAGCCTACCATCATATTACTAACCTGACCCATCCAGATGGACCAGCTGAAGTAGTAGATGTGGTTGGTTCACTCTGTGAAAACAATGATAAATTTGCAGTGAATCGCGAACTGCCTCATACAGAAATCGGTGATTTGCTGGTAATTCATGATACAGGTGCCCACGGTTTTTCAATGGGTTACCAGTACAACGCCAAACTTCGTTCTGCGGAAATCCTCTATACCGAAGAAGGTAAGGCCCGTCAAATTCGCCGTGCAGAGCGCCCTGAGGACTACTTTGCAACCTTGTATGGCTTTGATTTTGAAGAATAAAATGATAAGTAATTGAAAATGAAATTGAAAAACAGATTGCTTTCTAAAAAATAGGCAAAAATCTTGTTTTTCCTTCAAGTCGTGATATAATAAAACTATAAAACGTTTTCAAGGAAGGTAACGATATGTCTGAAGAAACAATTGATTATGGACAAGTGACAGGAATGGTGCATTCGACAGAAAGCTTTGGGTCAGTAGATGGGCCTGGTATTCGCTTTATTGTCTTTTTGCAGGGCTGTCACATGCGTTGCCAGTATTGCCATAACCCGGATACTTGGGCTATGGAGTCCAATAAGTCACGTGAACGGACGGTAGATGATGTCTTGGCAGAGGCCTTGCGCTACCGTGGTTTCTGGGGAAATAAGGGCGGGATTACAGTCAGTGGAGGAGAAGCTCTCTTGCAGATTGATTTCTTGATTGCCCTCTTTACCAAGGCTAAGGAACAAGGAATCCACTGTACCTTGGATACCTGTGCACTACCTTTCCGTAATAAACCACGTTACCTTGAAAAGTTTGACAAACTCATGGCTGTCACTGACTTGGTCCTCTTGGATATCAAGGAAATCAACGAAGAACAGCACAAGATTGTCACTAGCCAAACCAATAAAAATATCTTGGCCTGTGCCCAGTATCTATCAGATATTGGAAAACCTGTCTGGATTCGCCACGTGCTAGTTCCAGGATTGACAGATAGAGATGATGACTTGATTGAACTTGGTAAGTTCGTCAAGACCCTTAAAAATGTGGATAAGTTTGAAATTCTACCTTATCACACCATGGGTGAGTTCAAATGGCGTGAACTGGGAATTCCATATTCCCTCGAAGGGGTTAAACCACCAACAGCAGACCGCGTGAAAAACGCTAAAAAACTCATGGATACCGAAAGTTATCAAGACTATATGAAACGTGTACATGGATAAAAAAGAAGCCTGATGGAAACATCGGGCTTTTGATACTCAATGAAAATCAAAGAGCAAACTAGGAAGCTAGCCGCAGGCTGCTCAAAACATGGTTTTGAGGTTGTGGATAGAACCGACGAAGTCAGTAACATATATACGGCAAGGCGAAGCTGACGTGGTTTGAAGAGATTTTTGAAGAGTATGACTTGCAAAAAAGACTTAGCAAACCAGCTAAGCCTTTTTCTTCTTATCTCGAACGTTGTTTTCCAGCGTTGCGATTTTTGTGTTTTTTCTTGCTTGTGATAGCAGTTGGTTGTTCAGGAGTAACGTCTTTTCGTCCACTTGGTTTAGAGAAAGCACGTGCTTTTGGTGGATTCTTAGCCAATTCTTCACGGACTTTTTTGCGAAGTTTTGGACGAACGATATAGTTGACGATAAACTGTTGGAGAATCATCATGAAACCACCGACAACCCAGTAAAGTGTGACACTGGCTGGTGAAATGAGGGAGAAGACAACAATCGTGATTGGGCTCACGTAAGCCATTTTCTTGATTTGTTCTCTTTGCGTTTCGTCTTCTACTCCGTGAAGTGAAAGGAGCGATTGAAGATAGTAAAGGACACCTGCGCAGGCAACCAAAATCATACTTGGAGAGCCTAGAGGAATTCCTAGGTAACTTGCTTGAGCAACACCTTCAGTATGCTGGGCAGCAAAGTAAATTGCAGAGAAGAAAGGCATTTGAAGGAGGATAGGGAAACATCCTACACCACCAAACATGCTGATGCCGTGCTCTTTTTGAGCAGCAAAGAGAGCTTGTTGGGCTTCGAGTTTTTCTTCTTGAGTAGTTGCTTCTTTGAGACGCGTTTGGTGTGGCTCAAGGACGTGCTTGAGGGCATTCATCTTTTCAGAGTGAAGCGTCGCCTTCCATGATTGGTAGATGCCAAGTGGCAAGATAATCAAGCGGACGATAATGGTTACGATGATGATAGCGACACCAAAGCCTAGACCTTGATCAGTAGCGAAGTACTTGATAGCTTCAGCCATAGGCGCTCCGATCGTATTCCAAATAAATCCTATTGGCTTTCCTGTGGCTTTATCGACGCTAACACAGCCAGTCAAGACTAGCAACATAGCCACTCCCATAGCCGAGAGTGCAAAACGTTTAATAGATTTCACTGTTTTTATTCCTTCTTTAAAAATTATACCTTTCTATTCTACTGTTTTTTTACAAAATATACAATAGTTCTAGAGACCTAATTTGCGATTTTAAAGTCAGGGTAGGGAGGAAAGTTGCTCAGTTGGACATCTAAGTAGCTGACTTTTGAAAAAGGTGTGGGTCCTTTGCGGATTTCTTGGATAAATTTTGCCATGATAGCAGATGAGTCTGCTTGGGCTAAGATTTCCACTGTGCCATCGTCGTTATTCCATACCCGACCTGTGATGCCACCAATTTCAAGTGCCAAGCTGTAAACACCCCAACGAAAGCCAACTCCTTGCACCCTACCTTGGGCAATCATTCTAACCTTTTGCATACCAAACCCCTTTGATTGTGTTATAATATTTCTATGACTATTATAACCTCAAAAGCCAATTCTGTGGTAAAAAATGCCAAGAAATTACACCAAAAAAAATACCGCAAGTCTGCTTATTTGATTGAAGGCTGGCACTTGTTTGAAGAAGCTGTCCAAGCTGGAGTTACGATTGAGAAAATCTTTGCCCTAGAAAGTTACCGAGATCAGTTAGCCTCGTTTCCGCAAACTGTCTGGGTTTCAGAGGAAATTTTGATAGATTTAGCGGATTCTCAGACTCCACAGGGCATTGTTGCGGTGGTTCAAAAAGAAGAAGTAGGACAAGCTGACTTTAGTCAGGGCAAGTTCTTGTTTTTGGAAGATGTGCAAGATCCTGGTAATGTGGGAACTATCATTCGGACTGCGGATGCAGCAGGTTTTACTGGAGTGATTGTTTCAGAAAAGTCGGCAGATATCTACAGTCTCAAGACCTTACGTTCCATGCAAGGCAGTCATTTTCATCTGCCTATTTACCGGATGTCGAGTCAAGCGCTTCTTAAGGAAACCAAAGAGGCAGCTATCCCAGTGCTGGCAACAACCCTATCTGAAGATTCTGTTGATTACAGAGAACTGCCTCCTATAGAAAATTTTGTACTAGTCATGGGAAATGAGGGGCAAGGAATTAGTCCCCTTATGGCTGAAAGTGCAGACCAGTTGGTCCACATTAGTATGAAGGGACAGGCGGAGAGTTTGAATGTTGCCGTTGCAGCTGGTATCTTAATTTTCCATTTAAGCTAATTTTAACTTTCTTTGTTATAATCAAGGAAAGATGTTCATAGAAAAGGAGAAAAGATGAATCACACTATTATTCACGACCGCGCAGGTCTCAATCAATTTTACGCTAAGGTTTATGCCTTTGTTGGTCTGGGAATCGGACTATCCGCTTTAGTATCAGGTCTTATGTTAACGGTCTTTCAATCTCAGTTGGTTTACTTTTTGATGCAGGGACGTCTCTGGTTGACCATTGCTACTTTTGCGGAGTTGGCCTTGGTTTTCGTTGCCAGTAACATGGCCTTAAAGAATAGTCCAGCGGCTCTTCCAGTATTTTTACTTTACTCTGTTTTAAACGGCTTTACTCTTAGTTTTGTGGTGGCCTTCTATACTCCGGGTACAGTTTTATCCGCCTTTGTGTCTAGCGCCCTTCTCTTCTTTGTCATGGCGGCAGTTGGCATGTTCACCAAGAAAGATTTGAGTGGCCTTGGTCGGGCTATGATGGCGGCTCTTATCGGTTTGCTGATTGCCATGGTAGTTAATATTTTCTTGGCTAGCGGCTTCTTTGATTATATGATTAGCGTAGCCATGGTTTTGGTTTTCTCAGGGTTGATTGCTTGGGATAACCAAAGAATTCGTCTCGCTTATGAACAATCACAAGGCCGTGTAGCGACAGGTTGGGTTGTGTCAATGGCTCTCAGTATCTATCTTGATTTTATCAATCTCTTCCTAAGTATTCTACGTATCTTCGGTCGCAATGACTAAAAGGTCCCTAGGATCAGTGTTCGAAGGAGCACTGATTTTTTCGTATTTGCTCTTTCCTTTTCTTGGAAATAGGTGTATAATGCTTTTAATTAATTTTTTGAGGAGTAGTTTATGAAGAAAAGTTTTATTCATCAACAAGAAGAGATTTCCTTTGTCAAAAACACTTTTACCCAGTATTTGAAAGATAAGTTAGAAGTTGTCGAAGTTCAAGGTCCTATCTTGAGCAGGGTCGGTGACGGGATGCAGGACAACTTATCAGGTGTGGAGAATGCCGTATCGGTCAAGGTTCTCCAAATCCCTGATGCTACTTATGAAGTGGTGCACTCACTTGCTAAATGGAAGCGCCATACTTTGGCCCGTTTTGGTTTCGGTGAGGGAGAAGGTCTTTTTGTCCACATGAAGGCCCTTCGTCCAGACGAAGACTCGTTGGATGCGACTCACTCTGTTTATGTTGACCAGTGGGATTGGGAGAAAGTTATCCCAAATGGTAAGCGTAACATCGCTTATCTAAAAGAAACAGTTGAGAAGATTTACAAGGCTATTCGCCTTACTGAGCTAGCTGTTGAAGCCCGCTATGACATCGAATCAATCTTGCCAAAACAAATCACTTTTATCCACACAGAAGAGTTGGTAGAACGCTACCCAGACTTGACACCGAAAGAACGTGAAAATGCTATTTGTAAAGAATTTGGAGCAGTCTTCTTGATTGGTATCGGTGGTGAATTACCAGACGGTAAACCGCACGATGGACGTGCACCAGACTACGATGACTGGACAAGCGAGTCTGAAAATGGCTACAAGGGTCTAAATGGTGATATTCTTGTCTGGAATGAATCTTTAGGTGGGGCCTTTGAGTTGTCTTCTATGGGAATCCGTGTAGATGAAGAAACGCTTCGCCGTCAGGTTGCCATCACAGGTGATGAAGACCGTTTAGAATTGGAATGGCACAAGGCTTTGTTGAACGGTCTATTCCCATTGACAATCGGTGGGGGAATTGGACAATCTCGGATGGCTATGTTCCTACTTCGCAAGAAACACATCGGAGAAGTGCAAACAAGTGTTTGGCCTCAAGAAGTCCGCGATACTTACGAAAATATTTTGTAGAGAATCGAACCGCAAGGTTCGGTTTTCTTTCTCTTTTTGCCCATAATTTGGTATAATAAACGGTATGAAAATCGTATCAGGAATCTATGGGGGACGTCCCCTCAAGACACTAGAAGGCAAGACGACAAGACCTACTTCGGATAAGGTTAGGGGAGCCATTTTTAACATGATTGGTCCCTACTTTGAAGGGGGACGAGTCTTGGACCTTTATGCAGGTAGTGGTGGTTTATCTATCGAGGCAGTATCGCGTGGTATGTCCAGCGCTGTTTTGGTGGAGCGAGACCGTAAGGCTCAGGCTATCGTGGCTGAAAATATTCAGATGACCAAGGAAGTTGGGAAATTTCAACTCCTCAAGATGGATGCAGAAAGGGCGTTGGAACAGATATCTGGGGAATTTGACCTCATTTTCTTAGATCCTCCTTATGCCAAGGAACAAATCGTAGCAGATATTGAAAAAATGGCTGAGAAAGAGCTTTTTTCTGAAGATGTCATGGTCGTGTGTGAGACGGATAAGATCGTTGAACTTCCAGAAGAAATTGCCTGCCTGGGCATATGGAAGGAAAAGATTTATGGAATTAGTAAGGTGACAGTCTATGTCAGATAAGATTGGCTTATTCACAGGCTCATTTGATCCGATGACAAATGGGCATCTGGATATGATTGAACGGGCGAGCAGACTCTTTGATAAGCTCTATGTCGGTATTTTTTTTAATCCCCACAAACAGGGATTTCTCCCTATCGAAAATCGTAAATGGGGGCTAGAAAAGGCTTTGGAACATTTGGAAAATGTTGAAGTCGTGTCTTCTCATGATGAATTGGTGGTTGATGTCGCAAAAAGACTGGGGGCTACTTGCCTAGTGCGTGGTTTGAGGAATGCAGCGGATTTGCAATATGAAGCCAGTTTTGATTACTACAACCATCAGCTGTCTCCTAATATAGAGACCATTTATTTACATAGTCGACCTGAACATCTCTATCTCAGTTCATCCGGTGTTAGAGAACTTTTGAAGTTTGGTCAGGATATTGCTTGCTATGTTCCCGAGAGTATTTTGGAGGAAATAAGAAATGAAAAAAAAGATTAGATGGCCCTTATATGTCATTGCGGCCTTGATTGTGACTTTCTTGGCATTTGTAGTGCCCTTGCCCTACTATATAGAGGTTCCAGGTGGTTCGGAAGATATTCGCCAAGTCCTTAAAGTCAATGACACAGAAGATAAGGAAGCTGGTGCCTATCAATTCGTTACGGTTGGTGTCCAGCACGCTACTTTAGCCCATATGATTTATGCTTGGTTGACGCCTTTTACAGATATTCGTAGTGCCCAAGAGACTACAGGTGGTTCTTCCGATGTTGAATTTATGCGGATTAATCAATTCTACATGCAAACATCACAAAACATGGCCAAGTATCAAGGGCTAAAAACAGCTGGTAAGGATATTGAACTAAAATATCTTGGGGTTTATGTTTTGACTGTGACGGATAATTCGACCTTTAAAGGGATTCTTAACATCTCTGATACGGTCACAGCAGTCAATGATCAAACCTTTGACAGTTCCAAAGACTTGATTGATTACGTCAATTCTCAAAAACTAGGGGACTCCGTCAAGGTAACTTATGAAGAGGATGGGCAAACCAAGTCTGCAGAAGGTAAGATTATCACCTTGGAAAATGGCAAAAATGGGATTGGAATCGGTTTGATTGACCGTACGGAAGTGACCAGTGATGTCCCAATTCGCTTTTCAACAGCTGGTATCGGTGGTCCAAGTGCAGGTCTCATGTTTAGTCTGGCCATCTATACTCAAATAGCTGACCCTGGTCTTCGTAATGGTCGTATCGTTGCCGGTACAGGTACCATTGATCGCGATGGGAATGTGGGGGACATTGGAGGTATTGATAAGAAAGTTGTTGCTTCGGCTAGAGAAGGTGCTGCTATTTTCTTTGCCCCGGATAACCCTGTTAGCGAAGAAGAACAAAAAGCGCATCCTGATGCTAAAAACAACTACCAAACAGCCCTAGAAGCAGCCAAAACAATCAAGACTGATATGAAAATCGTGCCAGTTAAAACCCTACAAGATGCAATTGATTACTTGAAAAACAATCCCTAGTTTTTGAGTGAAGTTTCCAAACTAGCGCACAAACAGAGAAGATGGTATAATAGTCAAATGGTTCAATTATTATTCACTCTAAGTAGTCACATGCTCTTTATTTATGTGAGTTTTTACCTTTTAAAGGATCTTGTTCGATGGGAAAAGGTTTTAAAAGTGACAGCTGAGAATACAAGAAAAGTTCGTTTATTAGTAGTCTTTTTCAGCATTGTCATGGGCTATATCATGAGTTCTTTCTTTATCAGCCTGTATCAGTTGTGGCAAGAAGCGCTTAGAGGATTATTATAAAATCAAATGTAAAGGAAATAAGTATGGAAAAAATTGTGGTTCAAGGTGGCGATAATCGTCTGGTAGGAAGTGTTACGATCGAAGGAGCAAAGAATGCAGTCTTGCCCTTGTTGGCAGCGACTATTCTAGCAAGTGAAGGAAAGACCGTCTTGCAGAATGTTCCTATCTTGTCAGATGTGTTCACTATGAATCAGGTGGTTCGTGGTTTGAATGCCAAGGTGGATTTTAATGAAGAAGATCATCTTGTTGAGGTGGACGCGACTGGCGATATCACTGAGGAAGCTCCTTACAAGTATGTCAGCAAGATGCGTGCATCTATCGTTGTCTTGGGACCAATTCTTGCCCGTGTAGGTCATGCCAAGGTATCCATGCCAGGTGGTTGTACGATTGGTAGCCGCCCTATTGATCTGCATTTGAAAGGTCTAGAAGCTATGGGGGCTAAGATTAGTCAGACAGCTGGTTATATCGAAGCCAAGGCTGATCGCTTACATGGAGCTCATATCTACATGGACTTCCCAAGTGTTGGTGCTACTCAGAACTTGATGATGGCAGCGACGCTGGCTGATGGGGTTACAGTGATTGAAAATGCTGCGCGTGAGCCTGAGATTGTGGACCTAGCCATTCTCTTAAATGAAATGGGAGCTAAAGTAAAAGGTGCTGGTACAGAGACCATTACCATTACCGGTGTGGAGAAACTTTATGGTACGACTCACAATGTGGTCCAAGACCGTATTGAAGCTGGAACCTTTATGGTGGCTGCTGCCATGACTGGTGGTGATGTCCTGATTAAAGATGCTGTTTGGGAGCACAACCGTCCCTTGATTGCCAAATTGCTTGAAATGGGAGTGGAAGTGACGGAGGAGGCTGAAGGAATTCGAGTTCGCTCTCAACTAGAAAATCTAAAAGCTGTCCATGTGAAAACCTTGCCCCACCCAGGATTTCCAACAGATATGCAGGCTCAATTTACAGCCTTGATGACTGTCGCAAAAGGCGAATCAACTATGGTGGAGACAGTTTTTGAAAATCGTTTCCAACATCTAGAAGAAATGCGCCGTATGGGCTTGCACTCTGAAATTATCCGTGATACAGCACGTATTGTTGGTGGACAGCCTTTGCAGGGAGCAGAAGTTCTTTCAACTGACCTTCGTGCCAGTGCAGCCTTGATTTTGACAGGTTTGGTAGCACAAGGAGAAACCGTAGTTGGTAAATTAGTCCACTTGGATAGAGGCTACTACCGTTTTCATGAGAAGTTGGCGCAGTTGGGTGCTAAGATTCAGCGGATTGAGGCAAGTGATGAAGATGAATAAGAAATCAAGCTACGTAATCAAGCGTTTACTTCTGGTCATTTTGGTACTGTTTTTAGGTGCTCTAGCCCTAGGAATTGGCTTAATGGTAGGTTATGGAATCTTGGGCAAGGGTCAAGATCCATGGGCTATCCTGTCTCCAGCAAAATGGCAGGAATTGATTCATAAATTTACAGGAAATTAGGCTGGAAAACCAGCCTTTTTCTAGAGATAAGGAGAAATATGAACAAAAAAACAAGACAGACACTAATCGGATTGCTGGTATTATTACTTTTATCTGCCGGTAGCTATTATATCAAGCAGATGCAGTCGACAGCTAATACTCCTAAAACTAAGGTGAGTCAGAAAAAACAAGCGTCTGAAGCTCCTAGTCAAGCATTGGCAGAGAGTGTCTTAACAGACGCAGTCAAGAGTCAAATAAAAGGGAGTCTGGAGTGGAATGGCTCAGGTGCTTTTATCGTTAATGGCAATAAAACAAATCTAGATGCCAAGGTTTCAAGTAAGCCCTACGCTGATAATAAAACAAAGACAGTGGGCAAGGAAACAGTGCCAACCGTAGCAAATGCCCTCTTGTCTAAGGCTACTCGCCAGTACAAGAATCGTGAAGAAACTGGGAATGGTTCGACTTCTTGGACTCCTCCAGGCTGGCATCAGGTTAAGAATCTAAAGGGTACTTATACCCATGCGGTCGATAGAGGTCACTTGTTAGGCTATGCCTTAATCGGTGGCTTGGATGGTTTTGATGCCTCGACAAGCAATCCTAAAAACATTGCTGTTCAAACAGCCTGGGCAAATCAGGCGCAAGCCGAGGATTCGACTGGTCAAAACTACTATGAAAGCATGGTACGTAAGGCCTTGGATAAAAACAAGCGTGTCCGTTACCGTGTAACTCTTTATTATGCTTCAAACGAGGACTTAGTTCCCTCAGCTTCACAGATTGAAGCCAAATCTTCAGACGGAGAATTGGAATTTAATGTTCTAGTTCCCAATGTTCAAAAAGGACTTCAACTGGATTACCGAACTGGAGAAGTAACGGTAACTCAGTAAAATACAAAATAAACTCCTATGTCACTTTTGGATATAGGAGTTCTTTATTACTAGTTTAAGCAGGGCTACAATAGACACTGATACTCAATGAAAATCAAAGAGCAAACTAGGAAGCTAGCCGCAGCTTGCTCAAAGCACAGCTTTGAGGTTGCAGATGAAGCTGACGTGGTTTGAAGAGATTTTCGAAGAGTATTGAGAAAAAATAATATGTACTGGACTATATTTTGTGATATAATAAAGGATAAGATACTATTTTAGGAGAAGAACTATGGAAGACCCAAGTAGTCAGAATTTGTTGCTACAATTTGTTTTATTGTTTATCTTGACGGTGTTAAATGCCTTTTTCTCAGCCACAGAAATGGCCATGGTTTCTCTTAATCGTGCCCGAGTTGAACAAAAGGCGGAAGAAGGAGACAGACGCTACATCCGCCTTCTGAAGGTACTAGAAAATCCTAACCATTTTTTATCAACCATTCAGGTAGGAATCACCCTGATTACAATCTTATCAGGGGCGAGTTTGGCAGAAACTCTGGGACGAGAAATTGCATCTTGGCTTGGAAATGGCGAAACAGCTTATGCCGTTGCAAGTTTTCTGTCTTTAGCATTTTTGACTTATATTTCCATCGTTTTTGGGGAATTGTATCCTAAGAGAATCGCTCTTAATCTAAAGGATGCCTTAGCGATTCGTACAGCGCCAGTTATTATTGGATTGGGGAAACTAGTTAGTCCCTTTGTTTGGCTCTTATCTGCATCTACCAATCTCTTGAGTCGCTTGACTCCGATGACCTTTGACGATGCTGATGAAAAAATGACCCGTGATGAAATTGAGTACATGCTGACAAATAGTGAAGAAACACTAGATGCTGACGAAATTGAAATGTTACAAGGAATCTTTTCACTGGACGAATTAATGGCCAGAGAAGTCATGGTTCCTCGAACGGATGCCTTTATGGTGGATATTCAGGATGATAGTCAAAGCATCATCCAAAGTATTTTAAAACAAAATTATTCTCGTATCCCTGTCTATGATGGGGATAAGGACAATGTGATTGGGATTATTCACACCAAGAGTCTCCTTAAGGCGGGCTTTGAGGACGGTTTTGACAATATTGTTTGGAAGAAAATCTTACAAGATCCACTTTTTGTTCCTGAAACTATTTTTGTGGATGACTTGTTAAAAGAATTGCGCAATACCCAAAGACAAATGGCAATCTTGCTAGATGAATACGGTGGGATGGCTGGTTTGGTGACCCTGGAAGACCTCTTAGAGGAAATCGTTGGGGAAATCGATGACGAAACAGATAAGGCTGAAATCGAAGTTCATAAAATTGGAGAAGATACTTATATTGTTCAAGGTACCATGAATCTCAATGATTTTAATGACTACTTTGATGTTGAACTGGAAAGTGATGACGTTGATACAATCGCTGGTTACTATTTGACAGGAGTGGGGACCATTCCAACGACTGAGAAACTCAGTTATGAATTAGTCAGCCAAAACAAACAACTTATCCTAACCAATGATAAGGTGAAAAATGGACGTGTTACCAAGGTAAAAGTCCAAATTACCGAAGTTGAAATAGAAGAAGAAACAGAGTAAACTAGAGGCTTTTGTCACCAGGCGTGACAAAGCTTTTTTCAGTTGATTTCAAAAGGAAATTGTGTCCTCGAAAAACTCAGCCCCAAACTTGCCCCAAAAGTTTTTTAAAGTTATACGTATTTATTCAAGGAAAAAGAAAAAAGCCCTTTAAATTGGGCTTTCTGTTTAAATGAAACCTGATAAATCAAGTTAAAGAAGGCGGTAGACGGATTAAAAACCATTGATTTATCGGGCTTTGTGGGTATTTTGCCCCAAATCCGCCCCAAATTTAA